>DASZJS010000978.1:0-6707 GCA_035947935.1 Gemmata sp.
GCTCGACCTGGGGAAGACAATGGGCATCACCCCCTTGGTCGAAATCTGGGGTTTCTCAAAGACACTCCGACGACTGGGCGAAGCGTTCTGCGTGGCCGCCGAGTGTGGGGATAGCCACGGTGCAATTCTGCCCGATGTCTACCACCTTTATAAGGGCGGCTCCGACTTTGCCGGGCTTGGATTGCTGGCACCCAATGCGGTTGGCATCTTTCACGTCAACGATTACCCCAAGATCGACCGGGAGAAGATTGTCGATGCCGACCGGATTTACCCGGGAGATGGCATTGCACCACTGAAGGAAGTGTTCGCTACGCTGCGGAAGACGGGATATGCAGGCTACGTTTCCCTCGAACTGTTCAACCGCGATTACTGGAAACAAGATCCGCACGAAGTCGCCAGGACGGGATTAGCAAAGACGAAAGCCGTGGCGGGGTGAGGGTTTCAACAGGTTTTCCAGGGGTTCACACCCCTGGCTATTGACGGTAACCCCGTTGGGGTCGAAAAACGAGCATCTGGAAACTGTTTTCGCAGCCCCGAAGGGGTGACCGTTAATAGCCAGGGGTGTGAACCCCTGGAAACTGTATGACCCCCGCTTTCCACCATAGCGACGTCCCCGATTCGCCGCTGGCCCGGTGGGATGCGCGGTGGAAACTCACCGCCCTCGTCATCACAGCTTTCGGGATTGCCACCCTCGATCACCTCGCCCCAAGCGCCCTCGCTCTCGCTGCGGTGCTTCTGTTACTGACATTTGCCCGGTTGCCGGGTCGGTGGGTGCGTGGCCGGCTTGGACTCTTTGGATTTGCTGCACTCCCGTTCCTGGTGGTTCTTCCGTTTACTCTCGATCCCGCTGGTCCCGGTTGGGATCTCGGGCCGGTTTATATTTCGGAGCATGGCATCGTCGCTGGACTGGCCGTGTTCTGTCGATGCGTGGCGGTTGGGGGTTTGGCCCTCATCTTGTTGGGTACCGCACCACTCCACCATACACTTGCAGCCGCTCACAAATTGATGGTGCCGAGTTTGCTCGTCCTGATCGTGGGGCTGGCATACCGCTATGCCTTCCTGCTGGGCGATGAATACCGGCGAATCCGCGTTGCGCTGCGTACTCGTGGATTCCGCGCCCGCGCCAACCGACACGGATACCGCACGCTGGGGCACATCACGGGAGCGGTCCTCGTGCGTGGTGCCGATCGGGCTGACCGCGTGACAGCCGCCATGCGCTGCCGTGGATTCGATGGAACTTTCCGCACCACCATCACTTTTCGCACCACAGCCACTGACTTCGTATCCTGGCTTCTGGTAATCGCCGGCATCAGCGCGATAATTGTTTGGGACAGGTGGATTATTCCGGGCTCCCAGTTGAACCACCGATTGCCGCAATTGAAGGATAAGGGACACTACTTGCACCCGGCACTGACCGCTCAACACTTGAGTCATCGTTACGCGGATGGGCGAATCGCCCTGGATGATGTGTCGTTCACGATTACGGTCGGTGAATCCGTTGCGCTGGTGGGGCCGAATGGTGCCGGAAAGACAACGCTGTTTCTTCGACTCTGCGGCGTATTGTCAGGGAAGACCGGGCAGACATCCGTGGCTGGGCTCGACCCAGCCGACCCCGGACACCGCAAGAAGCTACCGGAAGTCGTAGGCATCGTGTTCCAGAATCCGGACGATCAGCTTTTCAGTCCGACCGTGTTGGATGATGTGGCATTTGGGCCGCTCAACGCAGGGGCCACTCCGGCGGAAGCCAAGGGCCGGGCTCTCGATGCCCTCGCGGCGGTTGGGTTGCCGGATGCCAGTGACAGGGTGCCGTTCCAGCTCTCGGGCGGAGCCAAGCGGCGAGCCGCGCTTGCCGGGGTTCTGGCCATGCGGCCATCGGTGTTGCTTTTGGATGAACCCTCCGCATTCCTCGATCCCCGCGGACGACGCGATCTGATCGGCTTACTCCCCACCCTGCCCGGTACCAAGCTGATCGCAACGCACGACCTCGATTTGGTACTCGATGTTTGCCCGCGGGTACTGGTTCTCGATGGAGGCAAACTCGTTGCCGATGGTCCGGCCGAAACGATTCTGGCAGACCCGGAATCGATGGCACGACACGGTCTGGAAGTGCCGCACCGGTTGCGCAGGTGAAGTTCGGGAGGCTTGTTGCGGCCACCCGGGAATATCGCCGAGCTGTCCGCATCCTATAGTTATCAGCCAGCCAGGAATGCATGCTCAACGATAGCGCCTTTAGCCTTCATCGGTTTGGTTGTGATTTATCTTGGTGACACGCGATGCCGGACTCCTCATCACAGGATCACGATCAGCGTTTGAAAGTGCTGCTCAAGGAGTTCTTCGAGGAGTTCTTCCAGTGCTTCTTCTCGGACTGGGCCAAGCGCTTCGATTTCTCGGACCTGACCTGGCTCGACAAGGAAGTCTTCCTGGCTCCCCCGCAAGGAGAGAAACGACAACTCGATCTCGTGGCCCGCTTACGCATCCGTCCCGATGCACCACCACCTCAGCCTGACCTCACCGAATTGGTCGCCCTGATCCATGTCGAGATTGAATCTCGCGAGAGCGTTCAACAGTTCCGGCCGCGGATGTTCGAGTATTACACGCAACTGCGACGGGATAGCGGTCTGCCGGTGCTGCCGATTGGCCTGTATCTGCGTGTCGGTCTGGAAGGCACTGGTTGGGATGCTTATGAAGAACATTTCTGGGATCATTGCCTGCTCCGCTTCGAGTATGCTTATGTAGGCTTGCCCAGTTTGGAGGCGGAAAAGTACGCGAGTGGGGAACACCTGTTGGGTGTGGCCCTGAGTGCCTTGATGCGGACCCCACGCGAACGCCGGGTAGAATTGCATGCTGAGAGCTTGAAACGGATTGCTCTGTCGAACGAAAATGACTTGAGACGGTTTTTGCTGGCGGAGTGCCGTGAAGCCTACGTCAATTTGGATGAGTCCCAACGGCAACAGTTCGAGGCATTGTTGGATACCGAACACTATCGGGAGACGAAACCACTCATGATTACCACATACGAACGCGGTAAAGCTGATGGCAAGTTGGAAGGTAAGGCAGAAGGAAAAGCAGAAGGAAAGATTGAGGAACGTCGCGAGATGGTATTGTTTCTGCTGGGCGAGAAGTTCGGCCCACTGACATCTGAGGTTCAGCAGAGAATTACTGACCTAACTCCCGAGCGGCTTCGTCAGCTTCTGGTGGATATTGTCAAGGCTCCCTCGCTCAAAGAGTTACATCTTGAGGATTGATAATCGAACAGTTCATTGCGGTTGCAGGGATGCGGCGAAATATGAGCGCCCTCTTGAAACTGGTTGATACTCACCCCCCGAACCGACAGAACTTACATGGCTTCCACTCTGCTCACAGAACCACCGCTCAGACCCACCCATGAACCGTTCTCGGTGGATCGGGTGTTGACCCCGACCGCTTCATTGCCGGAACGGAAACACAAAGTGATTGCTGTGCTGCCGGCTTACAACGCCGAGAAGACCCTGGCGGCAACCATCGCGGACTTTCCGCCCGGTTGCGTGGATGAAATTCTCCTGGTGGATGATGGGAGCAAGGATAACACCGTCGCAATCGCTCGAAACATGGGCCTGACGGTTATCGTCCACGAGAAGAATAAGGGGTACGGTGGAAATCAGAAGACATGCTACAAGTATTGCCTCGATCACGCGGCGGATGTGGTGGTGATGATTCACCCCGACTATCAGTACGATTCGCGAGTGATCCCACACGCGGTCGGGATCGTCGAACTCGGCATCTGCGATGTGGTTCTCGGCAATCGCGTGCGGAGCCGGGCCGAAGCTCTGAAGTGCGGGATGCCGTGGTGGAAGTACGTGAGCAACCGGGGACTGACGGTGTTCGAGAACTTCTTCCTGGGACAGAACCTGGGCGAATTCCACAGCGGATTCCGCGTCTATCGCCGCGCGGTACTCGAAACAATTCCGTTCGAGCGAAACTCGGACGACTTCGTTTTCGACACGCAGTTTTTGGTGCAGGCGATTCAGTTCGGATTCCGACTAGGCGATGTGCCGGTCCCGGTGCGCTATTTCGAGGAGGCGAGTCAGATCAACTTTCGCCGGAGTACCAAGTACGGCATCCAAACGCTGAAGACGGTAGGGCAGTTCTGGCTCAACCGATTGGGGTTGTGGAAGAGCGACTTGTTCAAGCCCAAAGAAGTTGGGCGATGAGGCGAAGAAGGATTCTCAGTGTCCGGGAGAACCTGGAGCGTTAGCCACGGGGTGTTCCGCTTCTGTCGCCGGTGTGCTTTCTGCTGTCTCCGAACTTCTCGCGAGTGTGTTCTGAACTCGGATGTGAGTCGGTACTTTGACGGGCACGACCTCCCAGGCCAGGCCGACGACCTGGAGAAGCCGGACGAATGTGAATGTCAGATCGAGTTCCCACCAGCGGTGACCTTGAGAACAGGCCCTTGGGGTGGCGTGGTGGTTGTTGTGCCAGCCCTCACCGTTGGTCAGCAGGGCGACGAACCAGTTGTTCCGGCTTCGGTCGTTTGTCCCGTAATTGCGATAACCCCAGCGATGCGAAGCAGAGTTAACCAGCCAGGTAATGTGCCAGACATAGACCGTGCGAACCAGCACGCCCCACAGGAACACCTGAACGCCTATCTGCACGGCGCGCTCGGTCGTATCCGCGATCAGAAATCCAATTCCGAACCCAATCAGGCCAATCAGTAGAGCGTGTAAGACGTAGATCATGACCCACTTGTTCCCGCGGTGCAACCACCGGAGGAACGGGTCGAAGAGCAGATCGGGAACGTACTTCTCGAACGTGTTGAGCGATCGTTGCCGGGGGTCTGGCGTGTAGATCCACTCCATATGCCCCCAAAAGAACTTCTCTTGTGGGCTGTGGGGATCGCCCTCCTCATCGCTGTGTTGATGGTGCATTCGGTGAACGCACACCCACCACAGCGGTGATCCTTCCAGACTGCATACACCACACAGAACAAAGATTCGCTCCAGCCATCGCGGAAACGATGCGGCCGTGTGCGTGAGCATTCGGTGGTAGCCAAGGTTGATTCCGATCGAACCGAAGATGAAGTTGCCCACCAACACCAGCGGGATTCCCCACCACGCGAACGTATAGGGCACAAACATAAACAGAGCCAGCAGGTGGATGACAATCAGCGTGATGAAGAACCACACGACAATCTGCGGTCGCGCAGTCGGGGTTTGGGGGGGTAAGGTGGCTGTACTCACGGCAACGTCTCGGGCGTTTGTTGCAAACCGTTCGTAATCCAGTGAGGATATCGAGAAGGATTACGTGTGTCTCCCCCAACTGGAATGCGAAATGCTCCCAGTGGGCGTCAGCCCCTGGGAATTGTGATAACTCACTTCTTGGGTGGTCCGAGCAGCATGTCGGCCTTCGTTGGATTCTTTTGAACGACGTTGGCAATGCCACCGAAGAAGTCGAGCAATTGGCCTGCTGCTTCCTCGGCCAACCGCGGTGCGGCTGGACCAATGATTCGCAAAGCCAAGTTCGCGGCCTTGCTGTCGCTGTGGACGTAAACCTGCACGGTCGGGGCGAACACAGCCACCCCATCTTTTTCGGCCTTCCGGGGATGCGAGACGATGAACGTCGCTTGAATCGGTACGAATGGGGCCGCAACCGATGGTCTAACCTTTCCTGAGGCAAACCACACCCGTCCGTCCGGAAACGTCCCAACCGTCTGCCAAACTACCTCACTGCCGCTTTCGTCGCTCCACCCAAACTTTCCGCCGCCCAGGTCTGTGATGGTAACGGTGGGAACTTTGAGCCGCTGCCAGGCAAGGGCAACCCGATCCGGATGATCGTAAAGCCACTCGTACACAGCCACCGTGCAAACAATCTCATCCCCTGTTGACTTGGTCGCCACCGTTGGATGGCGCACGCACTTCAAAACTCCCTCGTGGAACTCGGGTCGCACTACATCGAGCAGGTTCAATCGCTGCGGACCTGGAGTAGAAGCGGCAGTAGGTATCGAACCAGAAGCTGGCATTACTGGCGAGGTAGCCGTTGGTGGATCCGCTCTGACCCCTGCCGCGGCGATCGCCCCGCCAAGAAACACGCCGATCGCCCGCTTTGCCCATTTCGCCTGGTCCATTCGAGACACATGTCACCTCTTGTGGAAACCCGCCCCCGGTTGAGCAATCTTCTGCTAACGCATCGTATGCCCCTCGTCTTCGAGAGTTCACCGAAATCGCAGCAAGCGATGTCCAAATGCCGGTGGAAGGGGTCGTGAGGGACTCTTCCGCCAAGTAAGAATCGATCCGCGGATGGGGAAGAGATGAGTAATTCTGTTTACCTCATTCGGTTGCTCTTGCCCGGTTCACGCCAACCGGGTTAACCTCCGCCATTCCCCGGGACAACTTCCCCGGGTCATTCTGGTTTGGTTCCAGGTTGATGTATCCGTCAAAACAAGGGATCACAGATACCACAAATACCGCGGATTAAAACCACAACTGATTCCTGGGTTGGTTCAATAGGGGGATGACAGTTGATGGGTCGTTAGCGGAAGTGATTGGAGCGCTACAAAAACCCAACTCGCCCCAGCTTAACCTATTACCCACCATTCCCCTTCATTGAACCTTGCCCAGACACTCGTTCGCTGCGAGATCATTGAGGAGATCGTGCGATGCCCCAGGAAAGCAAACGAAAATGGTTGATTCGCAGTGGAGCGGGGATCGTTGTCATTCTCACTGCCATTGGCT
>DASZJS010000979.1:0-1982 GCA_035947935.1 Gemmata sp.
GACCTCAGCAACACGCAGGTGACAAGTGTTGGGCTGAAAGAACTGGCCCCACTCACGAAACTCGCCGATCTCAACCTCCGTGGCACGCAGGTGACGGACGTGGGACTCAAGGAACTGGCGCCGCTCAAAACCCTCTATGAACTCGACCTGCGCAACACGCAGGTGACGGGTGCTGGACTCAAGGAACTCGCACCGCTCAAGAGCCTCACCAGCCTCTGGCTCGACGACACGCAAGGGATGGACGCGGGACTCAAGGAACTCAAGAAGGCGTTGCCAAAGTGCAACATTCACATCGTGAAGCAGGCACGGCGGCCGCGCGCGGTTTGATAAGGCTACGTCAAAGACTGTTTCCCAGAAGGAAGTCGAGATGAAGATCGCGAAGCCGAGCACGATCGAAAATCCGCGATGGGCACTCACTGACGTTTACTGTCCGAAATGCTTTCCAGGACTCAAGAGGGGCCAATCGTTGTTGTTCTGAGGTCGCCTCGGTTTAATACGAGATGGTGTTTTGAGGAAGAAATCGCCGCGCTCCCTTGACGCTCGTTTTCGCAACCTCTACTGTTTAACTTTCCCGATGTGCGGTCGCGTACCACACTCGGGAATGGGACACCAGCAAGCGGAGCGATCGAAACCGATCGCTCCGAACGAGGAGGAGGCGAAGGGTGGCCGGCCAGGCGACTGAACGCATCCGCATCCGGATGGAAGGATACGATCACGAGGTTCTTGACCGGACGGCGTCGGAAATCGTCGCCACCGCCAAGGACACCGGGGCGGATGTCCACGGGCCAATCCCGCTCCCAACCCGGATCGAACGATACACGGTGCTGCGGTCGCCGCACATCGACCGCAAGAGCCGGGAACAGTTCGAGATCCGCACCCACAAGCGGCTCATCGACATCCTTCGGCCGACCCAGAAAACCATCGAGGCGCTCAACAAGGGTCTCAGCCTGCCCCCCGGGGTGGACATCAAGATTCGAGTTATCAGCGCCAGTTAATGAAGAGGGATGTGGGATTCACCCTTCATCCCGAAAACGAATCGACCCTGTTTCGCCGCCGGTTCCAACTCCTTGCGAGATGGAACCAACTCCGCGGCACCACCGGGCAATCTGGTGGAGGCAGGGCCAGGAGTGGTTGAATAATGAGCGAAAATACAGCGTTGGTAACTGCCCCCGAGTCGGGCTCCTCGGGTATTGGGGACGTTTCACCTCGCTCTGTCCTACTCACCGACAAGATCACGATTCCGGTCGTCGATAGGGCCGGGAACGCGAAAGGCACGGTCGAGATCGATCCTGCCGAGTTCGGTGGGAAGGTCAGCCGTCAACTGATGCACGATGTCGTGCTGATGTACCTCTCCAACCAACGGGCCGGGACGCACAGCACCCTTCGCCGCGGACAGGTCGCTGGCAGCACCAAGAAGATATTCCGGCAAAAGGGAACCGGGAACGCTCGGGCTGGCACCAAGCGAACTAACAAGCGCCGAGGCGGTGGCACGGCCAAAGGTCCAAAACCGCGAGACTACGAATACCACCTGCCCAAAAAGGCAGTGAAGGCCGCGACCCGGATGGCGATCCTTTCCAAGTTCCGGGACAACCATGCCGTGATTGTCGAGGAACTGACACTCGCCGCTCCTAAAACCAAAGAGATCATCGGCATCCTCAAGGCAATCAAGATTGGCAAAAAGGCCACCGAAACAGGGGAGAAGGATGTCACCCTGCTCGATACCACGGTGCTGATTGGAACCGACAAGCTCGATCCCAACGTCTACAAGTCGGCCCGGAATATCGAGGGAGTCAAAGTTCTCCCTGCCGCCGAGTTCAACTGTTACACGGTTCTCAAGCAAAAGCGCCTCGTGTTGACCCAGGCAGCGCTCAACGCGTTGCGGAACCCGGCCAGCATGAAACCGGCTGCGTCGCCCACACCAGCAACGCCAGAAGAATCCCGAGTTCGGTACGGACGCGCGGGCGAGATTCAGAAGCGGAAGA
>DASZJS010000980.1:0-4665 GCA_035947935.1 Gemmata sp.
AACCAGGACCGTCTGCTAGTCCGAAGTCCACAGCCAGGAAACAAGTTCTTCCTGGCGTGAGTAGTCCGGAATAATCAAATCCGCTCCCGCATCGATGAGAGCGGCTCTCTTTGTGGCGTTGACAACTCCCAATCCGCTGCCGTACTCGGAACTCGCTACACCAATCGCCACCCCACCCACGCGCTTGACCTCGGCCGTCTCCACCATCCCATCCCCGAAGCTGAGTAATTCTTCTCCACGAATTCCCAGTTCGGCAAGAACCCGCGCGATCACGTTGGCCTTGCGGAAGGAAGGGTCGTTGTTTTTCGGAGCGTTGATTCCGGTAGGGAAAAACTCATTCACTCTGAGAATTCGGGCCTCATGGGCAACGTGGTCATATTCCGTTCCGCTGGCGACAAACAGTGGTAGCTGACGGTTCCGAAGGTTACCGAGAAGGGCATGGACACCGGGAACCGCCCAATCGGCAGGCTGAGCCTGACCGGTTTCCAGAACGTGCCAGCGGCCACGGACCATCTCCATGAGACGATCGATGTACTGGCGCAAGTAGTCCCAAGAGTCGGCGGGCATTCCACCCCGTCGCCGCATTTCCTCCACGAACACTTCCATCTGTCGAATCGTGGGGGCACCATTCTGGGCCATGACGAGTCGATCGAGGTACGACCAGAGTTCGGATTCGGGTTCGCGGGCAAGCATCTGCTCGCGGAGCCGTTCGATCATCATTCCAACCATCACCCTCGGCCACCCCTCACGAATAAGCGACAGAGTTCCATCGAAGTCGAACAGGACAGCCCGGAACGGCCCTCGCCGCACGGATGGGTTCACGAGTTCCGCGGGTGGGGTATTCATGCGAACGAGGTGAAGGCAAAGAGTGAGGTCGTGGTTTTAATCCGTGTCATCCATGTTATCCGGGTTTCTCTTCTTTTGGCGATGGATTGCCAATGCGAAGCAGCCCGGGGTTTCGTTGCACACCCTAAGGTTGCTTCGCATTGCGTGTTTGAAGTGTTCTTCTCGCGCAGATCCCTTGGTATCACTTGGGTAACTTCCGAGCGAAACGCTAAGGTAACTGCGAGGGTGGTACCGGGACCGTGGGAACCACTGGAACTGATGGCGGTAAATCCGAACCACCGGAATTCTTCGGTTGCTGAGTGCCTGGAGCTGGCACAGGGCTATTGCCGCCGCGAACTTTCACGATGCCCGCCGAAGGTTGTTCCAGATCGACAATCACTTCCTGCGGCCAGATCGATTCGCCGGTATTCGCTGCCTTATCGACTGCCCTGGCCCTGATCCAGAATTTCCACAGATTCTCATCCGGAATCTCCCAGGTATAACGCCCAGTGTTTCCCCCGGGAAGATTGTCGAGTCGATACTTGATCTCATTCCATTTCGTGGCCGTCTTGTCGGGCGACCACTCCAGGCTGACCGGTTGGGGCATCAGATTGGGATCGGCCACTTCCCAGGTGATCTCAACCAGAGGGCCTCGGCTGGTGCCGGGTTTGACCTGCACTCCAGTGATTTTCACATAAGGTGGAGTGGTGTCGACGACCACCCATACGAGGGGTGAGTCATCCCTCTTCGGGTCATCCGCTTTCTTGCCTGCTCCGCTTTCCGGGATCACGTAGAAACCGTAAGAGCCTTCTGACGTCGCTTCGTAAGGAAGCGAGAGGGTCTGATCCTTGTCGCTAGGCATGAGCTTCACGGGGTAGCGTTTCACCAACTCCCAGTTCCCCTGGTTGCGCAGAACGAACAGGTGAGCGGCCTGAATCCCCGAGCGACCCATCCGTTGGATAGTGTAATCCACATCGAATTTCAGCGTGTTCACGAACTCGACGCGTGGAGCGGGAAGGTTCGCCGTCGTACCGACCCAGTTTGGACTGCTTCCACCACCTGGTCGCGTCAAGCCTGCACCACTTGCACCATCGGGCGGGACACGAACCGTCTGCGAAATGGATTTGTGACCCGCTCTGTCTTCGGCCTCCAACCTCACCTCAAGGACCTTGCCCGGATCGAGTTGCCACGCATACCGATCCGCGGGACGCAACGGGCGGCCATTCGTGACCGTCCGATCGGTAACGACCATCCAGTCGCGACTACTCGGCCACTTGCACTTGAGTGTGATACTGCGAGGATCGAGGTTGTCATCCGTCACGTTCCATTCAACCCCATTGTTCGTAGGAACCAATCTAATCACTGGCGGCGTGGTGTCGATCACAACTCGCTGCTGGGGACTCAACGAGTCAACTGGCGGACTCGATGAACCATCCGGATAAATAAACTGCACGCTGAACTCAAAATCCCCATCCCGGTCGCTGGTGAAGAGGAATCCTCTTTTTCCATTATCGAACTGCTGCATATTGTTTAGGGAGACCTTTGCTCCCTTCTGAAATGGCCCGTGATTGATCGCATAATAAAGTTGCAGATCAGATGGTCTGTTCGGAAGTTTAGCGATGCGATCCACATCGACGGGAATGCCAACTGTGCGATTGGGCCAGTAATACGGCTGGAGGCCATCGTCTTGTGTCTGTGTGCGTGCGGCTGGAGCCAGTGCCAAACCGGCGACGAGGCACGCGGCAGTAATAAGAGCGTGCTTGTGTCGCACGGTTGCCTCCTTACAACGCCTGATTTGGGTACGGACCGGCCCCCAATCTGATGAATCGACAAACAACCCGAGAGGCTTGAGGAAAAGAGCCCGGGTATCCAGTCTTCGCCAATCTTCCCAACTCGGAACTCGGAACTCGGAGTGCGGAACGGAAGAAACGAAAACCCTACACTCTCACCGTTCTTTAGTTCCGAATTCCGAGTTCCGAGTTCCACGCTCGACCTGTCTTTCCAGTTCCCTACCCGACTCCTACACTACCCCTCTCTCCCCGGCCGGACTTGACCGGGGTTTCGCCTTGGGAGTTCCGCGGTGGCTGATGAGAAACACGATCCGCCTCGGCCGTTCGATGTCCGCACGGTCGAGTATTTGTTGAAGTTGATGACGGAACACGACCTCGCTGAGGTCGATCTGAAGGAAGGCGATCAGCGCATCCGACTTCGAAAGGGTGCTGCGATCCCGGCGGGCTTTTTCCCGGCACCGGCAACGCACACGCATACCCCTCAGTATCCGGTATCCACTCCGGCTCCCGTTCCGACAACTCAGAATCCCACCACACCCGCACCTGCTGCCCCGACCAAGAAGTACCACGAGATCAAGAGCGAACTGGTCGGGACGTTCTATACCAGACCTCATCCCGATAAGCCTGAATTCGTGAAGGTGGGAAGCCGGGTTACACCAGATACCATTGTCTGCGGCGTTATGGCCATGAAGGTGAACAACGATATCAGGGCCGACTGTACTGGAACGATTGTCGAAGTGGTCGCGAAAAACGATACCTTCGTCGACTTCGGTACCGTCTTGTTCCGTGTGGATACGGGCAGTTGATTCGAGGCTAATTCGCTGTGTGTGAAAGCCCACCTGTCGGGAACGGGTGGGCTTTAACGCTTTGTGCCGTGGAGGTGACGGGTTATGTTCCGCAAGATTCTGGTAGCCAATCGGGGTGAGATCGCCTTACGGGTGATCCGGGCTTGCCGGGATCTGGGGATCGAAGTCGCTGTCGTTTATTCGGAAGCCGACCGCGGGGCTCCTTATCTTGCCCTGGCGGATCAGGCCGTCTGCATTGGACCAGCTGCGCCCGCCCAGAGCTACCTGTATCAGGCCAGGATCATCGCGGCAGCCGAAGGTGTCGATGCCGAAGCGATCCACCCGGGGTACGGCTTTCTCTCCGAGAACTCGAAGTTCGCCCAGATGTGCCGGGACAACAATTTCGAGTTCATCGGCCCGCCTTCGGATGCAATGGATCGACTCGGAAACAAGGACAAGGCCAAGACAGTCGCCAAGGCCGCGAAGGTTCCAATCGTCCCCGGCAGCGAGGGGCTCATTACATCCGAGAAGGATGCCGTCCGCTTTGCCCGGACGGTTGGGTATCCCGTCCTTATTAAGGCCGCGGCCGGTGGTGGTGGGAAGGGGATGCGGGTTGCCCGCGATGAGGACGCTCTCCTCCCCGGACTTTCAGCAGCACGAGCCGAAGCCGAGGCATCGTTCAAGGACGGCAGTGTTTACCTGGAAAAATATCTCGACCGACCGCGACACGTCGAGGTGCAACTGCTCGGCGATCGACACGGGAACGTCATTCATCTCTTCGAGCGCGATTGCTCGTTGCAGCGGAGACACCAGAAGCTCGTTGAGGAATCGCCCGGCCCCAACCTCCCGGACAAGGTACGCCAGGCGATGTGTACTGCGGCGGTGCGGTTGGCCAAGGAAGCCGGTTACTACTCGGCCGGAACGTGTGAGTTCCTCGTGGACCAGCAGAACAATTTCTATTTCATCGAGGTAAATGCACGGATTCAGGTCGAACACCCGGTCACGGAACTGGTGACGGGTATTGACCTGATACGCGAGCAGATTCGGGTAGCGGCTGGCGAGCGATTGCACCACAGCCAGAAGGAGATTGTGCAGCGTGGGGCCGCGATCGAGGTCCGGATCAACGCCGAGGATTCGGAAAACGATTTCCGCCCGAGCCCCGGAACAGTAACGACCTGGCGGCCACCGGGCGGTCCAGGTGTACGACTGGATTCACACGTTGTTACGGGTTATCGGGTGCCGCCGAACTACGATTCGATGGTGGC
>DASZJS010000981.1:0-4079 GCA_035947935.1 Gemmata sp.
GGCCGGAGGCTGCACAACGCAACACGCCTAATCTGAACTGATGTCCGCGACGGTCGCCTGCTATGCACCTTCTTCCCAACTCACAACCAACATCCACAATCAACCGCTCAAATGTCCGCGCCTTGTCGACCGGCGTTCACCCGCTATAGTAATTATTCTAATTCGATTTTCGGCCCCCTCTAATTGCGGGGGATTTTGAGAGATTACTCATGGCCAAGACGTGTGCATTCACTGGCAGGACGGCTGTTTTCGGAAACAAGAAGACCTACCGTGGTAAGGCCAAGTACCTCGGTGGGGTCGGTAAGAAGATTACCGGTACCTCTCGCCGTAAGTTCAAACCGAACTTGCAAAAGGTGAAGTGTGTCGTGGATGGTGTGGTGAAGAAGGTTTGGGTGTCTGCCGCAGCCATCCGCAGCGGACTGGTTGTCAAACCAGTCAAGGTGAAGCCGTTCGCATCCGTGAGCGTGTGATTCTTAATTGATGATAGTTTGTTGATTGGAAATTGTTGATTGAGTGCGAAACGCCGCGCCTGGAAAAACTACTCAAGTTAAGTGCATTTCAAATGCATTCTGCGCCACAAAAGGTCCAAGAGCGAGTTTACTTCCCTATCGACAATCCACAACTATCGACAAAAGCATGTCTCTCACACTCGATGACGTCAAGAAGGTTGCGAAACTCGGCCGGTTGGAATTGTCGGACGCTGACCTCGCCCTGATGCAGCAGCAACTCTCTGCCATCTTGGATTATGTTGCCCAACTGAATGAACTCGACACAACAGATGTGGAACCCCTCGCACATCCGCTTCCCATCGAAAACGTATTCCGCCCGGACGAGCCAGTCCCTTCTCTCTCCGTCGATGCCGCGTTGCAAAACGCTCCCAACCGCGTCGGCGACTATTTTGGCGTCCCCGCCGTGTTCGACACGGATGAACCGGTCAGTCACTGAGACACGCCATGTCCCTGATTGAAAAGACCGTAACTGAGTTGCTCGCACTCCAGACCTCCGGCCAGGCGAGCGCGAGCGAAATTGCCGATGCGTTTCTGGTCGCTGCTCGCGAGCGGGAACCGAAGCTCAAGTCGTTCATGCTCCTCGATGATGCGGAAGTACGCCGCCAGGCCGCTGCGATTGATGCCAAACGAAAGGCCGGGCAACCGCTCGGGAAGTTGGCCGGGGTGCCGGTTGCCGTTAAAGATGTGCTTTGTACCCGCGGCGTTGTCACCACGTGCTCATCCAAGATTCTTCGCAACTTCGTTCCACCTTACGATGCGCACGTTGTCGAGCGTTTGAAAGCCGCAGATGCTGTGATCTTTGGCAAGACGAACATGGATGAGTTCGCGATGGGCTCATCCACGGAGAACAGCGCCTATCAGAGCAGTCGCAACCCGTGGGACATCGAGCGCATTCCCGGCGGCTCCTCGGGTGGCTCCGCAGCATGTGTGGCGGGCTGTCAGGCACCGCTGTCGCTTGGCACCGATACGGGCGGTTCGATCCGTCAGCCGGCTGCCCTCTGTGGGATCGTCGGCATGAAGCCGACTTATGGCCGCGTGAGCCGTTATGGACTGATTGCCTTTGCCAGTTCGCTCGATCAGATCGGCCCATTTGCCCACAACGTCACCGATACCGCTCTGATGCTCGAAGTCATCGGTGGCCACGATCGACGGGATAGCACGAGCGTTGATAGGCCAGTGCCGGAGTATCGCAAAACGCTCGATCAACCGGTGAAGGGGTTGAGGATTGGTGTACCGAAGGAGTTCTTCGGGAAGGGACTCGATTCCGAAGTGGAAGCGGCGATTCGGCTGGCGCTGAAGGAATACGAGAAGCTCGGGGCGACCCTCGTGGAAGTATCGCTTCCGCACAGCAAGTATGCCCTGGCTGCGTATTACATCGTGGCTCCGGCGGAGGCATCGAGCAACCTCGCGCGGTTCGATGGCATGCACTATGGACACCGCACGAAGCAGAAGGCGGATTTGATCGGCACCTACGCGAAATCCCGTGGCGAAGCGTTCGGCAAGGAAGTGCAGCGGCGAATCATGATTGGGACATACGTGCTGTCGAGTGGCTATAAGGATGCCTACTACGTGAAGGCTCTCAAGGTGCGCCGGCTGGTGAAGAAAGACTACGACGATGCCTTCCAGCAGTGCGATGTGGTGATGGGACCGACCACCCCGACAGCAGCTTTCCGGGCTGGTGAGAAGTCCGATGACCCGCTGGCAATGTACCTGTCGGATGTGTACACGGTATCGTGCAACCTTGCCGGTATCCCGGGGATGAGCATCCCTTGCGGGTTCACCAAAACGGGACTTCCGATCGGCCTGCAACTCCTCGCGCCACCATTCGAGGAAGAGAAAATGCTGCGGATTGGCCGCATGTACGAATCTGTCACCGACTGGCACACCCGCCGACCGAAGGTGTAGAATTGGAGGATGAATACCACCATTCTCTCCAATGCAAAAACCCGCGAAAGATTACTGACGGTAGCCGACCTTGCAGCACTTCCACGCTCACTTCCATCCGGCGATGTGTGTTACGAACTGGATCGCGGAAAGCTCATCATTCCTGGCCCTCCCTGGTGATAGTCACAGCCGCCGCCAAGCCAAGATCATCCAATACCTTGGCATGTTCGGTGAAGATCGTGGGCATGGTGAGGCTCGCGGTGAAGTGGGGATCGTCCTCCAGCGTAACCCCGACGTGTTGGTTGGAGCCGATGCAGCGTTTGTCCTGAATAAATCGCTCCCAGTTCGGAGATCTCCGGAAGGTTATCTCGAAACGATTCCAGAACTGGTCGTTGAGGTCCGCAGCAAGAACGACTTCCGACCGGAAATTGCCGCGAAGAATGCAGAATACTTCGATGCCGAAGTGGAACTGGTTTGGGTGATCGACCCGGACGCCCGCACTGTGACCGCACATCGCCGGGGTGTGCCCGATCATACTTTTCAGCAGACGGATACCCTGACCTGTCACCTCATCCCCGGCTTTGCTGTCCCCATTGCTCATTTGTTCACGGGGTCGTGACCGCTAGTGCCCCGCGTATTCAATTCATCTGCTGGGGCGAATTTACTGTCAAGACAATCAAATCCCGTTTTGTGCAATGTCGTAATTGCTTGCCCACGATCATCTCAGTTGCGATAATCCCTCGATCCTCTTCCCTCACCAATTGGAGCCCATTCATGGGTAAGATTCTTCGCGCTGTTGTTCTGTTCGCTGCGATTGCTGGGTTGATGACTGCTGTGGGGTCGGCAATTGCCCCGGCCCAGGTCAAGGACAAGGACAAAGACAAGGATAAGGACAAGAAAGACACCAAAGCGGCTCCGGAAGAGATTGGGGTAACCGAAGTGTACAAGGCCACGGATGGCTGGCGTTTCCGGATCAAGAGCCCCGATGGCAAGTCGCTCGCCATCGGTACCGTCATGTTCGACAAGAAGGAAGACTGCTTGAAAGCGGTCGAGGTGGTGAAGACCGCGCTGCTGAAGGGCAAGGTGGTTGAACTCAAGGACGAGAAGAAGTAGCGTGTGGGCCTCCGGTCGCTGATGCTGCCGACCCGCCAGTGAACTTTTGGGCCGAGCCGAGAGTATCAGTGACCGGAAGCCGATTCCAATTGGGTCTCACTCGCTGTCGGGGTGATCGGCAACGGTTTCCCGTTTTCATCCAGTCCGTAGCGAGCGAATAGCTCGACTGGTGTAACTTCGACAATCTTTCCATCTCGAGATTGGTGAACTGATCTACCCAGTCGTGCGTGTTCGAGCATCAGGTTGCGAAACGCTACTTTAAGGGCCGCATCGATCTCAGCGAGATCGTACCATTCAGTTTTCGGCAGTGTTGGTTGGTTTGTCATTATAAGCAGTCCTATTGAACAGTTCACACCGGGGGATCCATATGGTTCTCCCCGGTTTATTGTTTCACTGCTCAACTGGTCATGGTTTTGGCGGCAAGAGTCGGCAGGCTCCATCGCAGGAGGGGCAGAACTTCAACCCATCATCGCCGCCTTTGGGAACGCTCCGCATCTTCATCAACTCCTTTTCCAGTGTCTGGCGTTGTTCCGCGCTGATTGTGGTCTGTGCATAGGCGCGGTCCATATACCC
>DASZJS010000982.1:0-3750 GCA_035947935.1 Gemmata sp.
GGCCGCGCGGGCGCGGAGTTCCGCATCAGCATGCCGAAGGGCGACAAGCAGAGCAGGGACGGCCGGACGACCGATTCGCTTCAGCGCGGTCGCAACCACTACTCGCGTCCGGGTATCCGGATCGGCGAGCAGTCCGATCAAGCCTTCGGCAGCCGGTCCCGCTGCAGGACCGAGTCGTCCCAGTGTCCCGGCAGCATCCCGGCGTACGCTCGCATCAGGGTCGCGCAAACACGAGTTCAGTGCCTGGATGGCCGGGAGAGCGTGCATGCCGAAATCTCCGAGCGCTCGCGCAGCGCGCCGACGAACCCGGCTGGTCGTATCTTGAAGTCCACGTACCAGCGCGGCCACTCGCTTCGCTGGGGGCACTGTGAGTTCCGCCAGTGCAACCACTGCCAACTCGCGCACTTGTGGATTGGGGTTCGACTGAGCCTCAAGCAGCACATCGAGAGCGATTCCGGTCTGGGAGTCCGGCAGCCCGTGAACCAGAATGGTGAACACGAGCTTGTGCATTATCGGGGGCGAAAGTGGTTCCATAAGCGAAAGGACGGTTGGCAGGTAGCCGTTGCCCGGCGAGGGGCCAGTGCATGGGCCATTGGCGTAGAGAACACCTCTAACTCTAGGTCACTTTTCTGCCCCATCTGACCCGCCCAGCCGATTTCTCAGTTACGATCGATTCGAGTTAACATACCTATTCAAAGTGCTAACCGCACTTAGCGCGGGCAATCTGTCTTAGGAATTGGCTATTTCGGACGTATCCCTATCTGGCGGAAGCGGGATACGGCACGGTGAGATGAGGCAATGCCTTTGTGGTCGGGTTCGGTACAACGGAAGGACAGGTTCTTTTGTTTGTCATTCATTATTCGTCGTTCATTATTCGTCCTTCGTCCTCCGTTCCTCGTCCTTCGTGAAAACCAACGAGCGTTCCACTCCTTTCTCTTCCCGAATGGCGAGGGACGAAGGACGAACCACGAATCACGAATCACGAAACGTCCGTGGAGTTGGGTCATGGCTGGGCAGAGATACTTTGTTGGTCTGGATGTCGGCGGCACGACCATGAAGGCCGGCGTGGTGGATGATGCCGGCCACGCGCTCTCTGCGGCTGCAGTGATGGATACTCAACCCGAGCTGGGTCAGGACGCCGGGCTTGAAACGATGTGCGAGACGATTCGCCGGGCGGTCGGTGCTGCGAATTTGAAGTTGGATGAGATCGTCGCCATCGGAGTCGCAACTCCAGGTCTTATGGACATCAAAGCGGGGCTGATTCTCGACCCACCGAACTTGAAGCCTTGGAAGAACGTCCCGGTTCGCGACCACATTTACAAGACTTTCGGCAAGCCGACGGCTTTCCAGAACGATGCAAACGCTGCGGCTTATGGGGAGTTTTGGGTGGGATCGGGACAGCTTGCCAAGAGTATGGTTCTGTTCACACTCGGCACCGGCGTTGGCGGAGGGATCATTGTTGGGGATGTGATTATCGAAGGAGAACACAGTCACGGTGGGGAACTCGGACACATGCGGATCGATATGCCGGATCGGGGGCGGCTGTGTGGGTGCGGTGCCCGCGGTTGTCTGGAGGCATACGCCAGTGCAACCAACGTAGTTCGTCGGGCACGCGAGGGAATGGCGTGCTGGCGCGGGCCGAGTACCTTACGGCAGTTTTACACCGCGAACGACGATGTATTCACCGCCAAGGAGGTGTTCGAACTTGCTCTTGCTGGCGATGAGTTGGCCCAAAAGGTGGTGGATGATACGGCCTATTATCTGGCTCTCGGAGCGTGTGGGGTCATTGCCACGGTGGACCCGGAGATGATCGTCTTCGGTGGTGGAATGGCCATGAGCGGAGAATGGTTCCGCGAGAAAATTGAGGCGTATGTTAAGGATTTCGGTCTGCCGTTTCCAACTCGGACGGTCAAGATCCGATTCGCCAAGCTCGGATCGGATGCCGGCTTCATTGGGGCTGCTGGCTGCGCCCGGATGTTGGTGAATGCAAAGTGATTTCGAGATTTGAACAAAACATGCCACTGGATTCTTGAGTGTTCCACCAGTTTGTTAGTTGCGGCTTCGGCCAAGCAACGTTCCCCTGTGCGCTGCGGAGAGTTACAATCCCAATGGTGTTCTTGATCTGGTGAGATCGCCCGTATGGAATACGACCTGATACGGTTGTTCGATCACCCGGTGTGGCTTGCAGAATTCATTCCCGCGACGGTGGTTACATTCGGTTCGACCATGCCAAATCAGGCCGTTGTTGAGGTCCAATGGCGACGATCCGCGGGCGACACCGAGAATGAGGTGGCTTTGATTTTAAAATGGGATCTCGAAGCACTGAAAGACAGCATGCCATTGATTGAAAGGCATATTCAGAGCCTCCGCGAACGAGACGAGGATCGAGGAAGAAGGATGGAACTCGCCGCGATCGTCGTTGCGGTTGCTGTGATGGCTCACATCGAACCTGGAACAAAATTCACTTGCGTATCCTCTCACGGATCGCGACATGACTATTACTTGAATGAGACGCGGGACGAGATGATCGAGATTGCCGGACGGTGGGAAGGAGGACTACCCGGGTTGTTTGAAGAAAAACGGGAACAAAGCGATCTCAATCCTACTCTGCGGATTGCACTCATGACATCAAACGACACGCCAGAGTACAGGAAACTGGCTCTCGATTCTTCAAATGACTTGATCCGCTACGATTCTCGTTGGATCCTTGGCGAATATACGTCCGCGGCTTTTCACGCGCTTAAGGCGGGTATTGCCCGAAGAGAAATGGGTAAGATCAAGTTTAAAGAGAAGGACTTTACCCAGACGGCGGCGGATTGGCTTTGTGCTGTTCATTGCTTCAGCTTGGCAACTCGCCCACAACTTGTCCGGACTACGTTGGATTGGGTACTAAAGGTTGAAAAAGAAGGAAAAATCCCACGAGACCGTCGAGATTTGTATGTTGCGATTGCTGAACGGGAAGAGGAATACAAGAAATTGGAGCAACGGATAACGGAGCTTCAACGCGACGTACAGCGAGCTGGTTCCTTGATCACTGGTGGACAAGAGACTTTGGATCAATTGCTTCGCTGGCTCCGCGAACTACCTGGGTTTTGGAAGCTCCACGCTCTGATATTTCTCCAAGCTCAACAACTCGGACAACTGACGCGCGCGATCGAACACCTGGACTGGGCAGACAAGCTCTTTCCCGGGGATCAGCGTGTTGCATTACTTCGAGTCTTTCACTTATTCCTGCGGGGGGAATTCAACCAAGCTGCCAGGGTCGGGGAGGAAGCGCTCGGCCAAAATTCCTCCGCTCCTTTGCGATACCTCGTGGCTCTCGCTCTCGTTTCGTCGAGTGTAGACCATCCTCCTGATGCCGAAAACGCCTTAGAAATGCTGACACCGCTCCTCAATGACAGTGCGGATATGAGCGGGTGGCGACTCCTCGGTTTGGCTCTTTCGGTAAGCATCCACCACGACTTGAATCGAGATTCGGAGTCTGATCGGTATCTTGGTCTCTTCAATCGGTTGTTTGATTCGCTTCCGGTTGAAGATCGCAATCGATATGCAAAATTGAGAGAACTTGCGAACCAGAGCGCACCCGAACAGCAACTCCGCAATGAACTCCTGCATCTCAACGAAATGTTTCTCATTTCCAAATTTCGCGACCCTGGCGACATCAGCGATGAGCCGCCATTTGAAACTGAGCAGACCGCGCAACTGGCTATTGCCTGACAGGCTCCTACCGACCGCTGACGCAAAGCTCCC
>DASZJS010000983.1:0-9196 GCA_035947935.1 Gemmata sp.
GCAGGATGGGTGCGACGTGTTCGGCATATGTGACTTCACGGGGCTTGCGTGCCTTGGGAAAGGTGATCGGGCAGCCATCCACTTCCGTTTCCGAAGTCGTAACCTTGCGACCCGCGAGAACCGCTTCCAGGGCGTCCTTCAGATCGTGGGTGGTTGGCTCTTTGCGAACGCCGCCGAGTCGATTCTGGTCATCGATCCGGCCTCGGTAGCGGAGACATTTTTCGCCATCGAGAACGACTGCCTCGGGCGTTCGCTGCACGCCGAGTAAACGAGCGCAGACACCGCCGAAGTCCTTGACGAAGGGGAATTCCATCTCGTACTTCACGGACTGGGTCGCCATCGCGATGATCGAATCTTCCTCCGCTGCATTGATCGCAACGAATTGCACGTCCTTGGCGCGAAACTCGCGTTCGAGTGCCTGAAGTGTTGGAAGGTATCGCTGCGCCACCGGGCAACTTGTGTTGGTAAACACCAGCACGAATGCCTTCTTCTTGCCGAAGTCATCGAGCGTGCGGGGCAAGGAGCGGATATCGGTAAACTTCAGCTTGCCGATCCGGTCGCCCATTTTCACGGGGTCTTCCGAACGGCCCACGCTCGTTGCGAGTAGTACCAATACGATAGCGAAGACGGATCGCGCCAGGTGCATGGATATGCGCCTCGACAGATGGTGCTGATGAGATGAGGATCATCGTATCTCCGTCAGCGTCCGCGCTCCATCATTTCTGTCGGAGTTTGGTGGAAATTCCAACGAGTAAAGACAAACGTCGCGACTCTATGATTCCAGCATCCGAAACGTGGTCTCTTGATACCTCCCGAATTGGTCGGCGAGTGTTGGTGTTCGACAAACTCGCCAGTACCAACACCACCGCCGCGGAATTCGCGGCAAGTTCCGACACAGATGGTCTTGTTGTCATCGCCGATTTCCAGACCACCGGACGCGGGCAGTATGGCCGCGTGTGGCAAAGCCGCCCGGGTAGTTCGCTCCTCATGTCGGTGGTTCTCAACCCCCCGAATGAATTGTGCAGACCGGCAATCCTCACAGCATTTGCCGCGGTCGCGGTTGCGGAGGCGATATTCACCTTCACGGGCATCCAGTCCCGGATCAAGTGGCCGAACGACTTGCTCATCCGCGGCAAGAAAGTCTGCGGTATCCTGATTGAGCAACACGGATCGACAGCGATCCTGGGGCTAGGCCTCAACCTGAACCAGACAGCCGAGGAGTTCGCCGGTGCGGGGTTACCGGATGCTACTTCGCTTGGAATGGCATCCGGTGGGCTGTTCGAGATGCGAGCGGTCGCGGGGATCGTCATTCATCGACTCGATCGGGAGTACGACCGGTTGCTGGCAGGTGATCGCATCGCTGTCGAGGCTGACTGGAAGTGGCGAATCGGGCTGCTCGGACGGCAGGTTACTCTCGAACTCATGGATGGATCGACGGTAGCCGGGCGACTCCGGGAAATGGAGTTCGATCGACTCGAACTCGAAATGGGAGATGGGACCATTCAGGCGATTGTCCCGGAAACCGTCCGCCACATCGTTGGGATGTGAAGCATCATCCGCAGATCTCGTAAAGAAGACAAAGATCTTTATCCGCAGATTTCGCAGAGAACGCAGATTAAAAAGACAGAATTTCAGAATTGTCTTTTGATTTATAATCTGTGTCTTCTGCGAAATCTGCGGATTAATACTGTTTTCCTGAAATCTGTGGATCACTTCACAACCGGCTCCCACCGGAGCCCTGGTGGGGTAAGCATTGCCCGTTTCGCCAGCACCTCCCACGGTGTTCCCTTGTTAGCAGCGATAACCGCCTCGAATGCTTTTCGCGCTGCATCGGCCATTTCCTGCACGTTCTTCTTGCTCAACATCTTATCGGTGTGAGCCAGCCGCCAGCCAGTCGAACCGGCTGGCAGTTCGGGCAACGATTCGGTTCGCACATGTCCCAGAGCCAGGTTGTATTCGTTGAGAAGGGCCAAGCGCAACCGTAACTGTCCGACTGTGTAGTCGTAATGGGCTTGCCACCGCTTGGGCTCCTTGGCTCGGAGCTTCTCGATGGCCTCAAGCGCGGCCAGTTCGTCTTCCAATTTTGCGATTGCAACCGCCATCGGTGCCTGGGCACCCGGGACCGCCCTTTTCACCTGTTCCGTGACCGGCGAGTTCAACGAAACGATTAATTTCGCGTCCTTGGGTCCGGCCGATCGCATGGTATCTCGAACCGTCTGAAGTGCCCGGAGCGTCACAACCCGCAGCGGATATTTCTCGGCGTCCCGGAAGATGTTGTCGATGGATGCGTCCGGGAGATAGGGTTTGAGAGTGAGCGGATCGAAAGAAAGCAGTGGGAGAGGGTCCACACTTTCCCCGACGACGAGTGGAGGCAGAGCCAGTTCCTGGAGGATGGCTCTTACCTCCGCGGTAGCAGGGGACTTGGGGACCGGAAACGAAACGGCTGCTGGAAGTGCCTCCTTGGGGTCGAATGCCGCGAGCATCGCAGGCGGTTTCCCAACGAGCTTGGGTGTCTGTTTTGCGCCGAGCGCTTTTGCCGCGGAGTCGAGATACTTCTCGACCATCGGAAACGCTTCAGCGATCGGAATTGCATCCGTCGGGTTAGGTTTCTTGGTCGCTGCATTCTCTTCAAACCCTTTCCGGAGCGCATCGAACAACGCACTTCCGGCAACACTCCCCGCATCGCCCTTGGGCGTGGTGTATTCGAGGGAGTATTCCGAAGGGAGACATGGGATCACCGCCTGGACCCCAGCCGGTGTGATGGCCAGAGCCAGGAGTAATTCCAGCGTCAACGGTCCCGACCCTGGACGGAACGCAGCGCGTTCCGGATTCCGCGGACAGACATCCCATACGACCAGCTTTTGAGTCGCCTCGCACCCTTTCAGGAGGTCGTAAATATCCGCCACGGGAATGAGTGTCTTGAGGTCGGTGGCTTCACCCTCCACCGGTGCGAAGTAGGCTTTATCGCTTTTCTCGAATGCGTGCCCGCGGAAGTATACCAGAATGCGATCCTGGGCTCGACTTGTCTCGCAGAAGTTACGAATGGCTGCAAGGATTGCGGCTTTTGTGGGAACGCGGTCGTCGGGCGGAGGGAGGTTGTCGGAGAGGATGAATAACTGGTTGTTCGTCCTCCAGGTGGGAACGCGGAGAGTTGCCGCAAATCGGTCGATTGCTTCACGGTTCCGTAGCGGTGTACCCGAGGTGAGAGGATTCAAATAGAGGGAGTGGTTGACCTGAATGAACAGCGCTCGCCGCGGGAAACCGTCCGACAACTTCGGATCGTCAGCTGCCGGTAACAGCGGCACCATCAAGACAATAACGAAGACAAGGGCGATGGTTCGCATGGAAACCTCTAGAAGGCGAGCCGGGAGTGTGAGCGACCGGAGGTTTTGGGGTGATTTCTCCGGTCGCTCACGCTCCCGGCTCGCCTAAAACCAGCCCGTGCGAAGTAATCGCAGTCCCATCTCCTGCCTGCCTACGGCTGAACCGCCGGACGGGAGTAGAGATCATCGATCGCCTGGTTGAGGATCGATTCGAGCTGGGCGGTTTCGGTCGAGTTGGGTTCGCGGCTTAGGTGCGGTGCGAGGTGAATTGTTCCCCCGGGCTCGAAGCCCACTTCCAGGTTAGCGAGCAACCCGTCGGGCATCCGACGAACCGCATAAGACCAGATAGACCTGCGCACCGCAGTGCGGCGAACCCGCTCATCGGCCTTGTCCCCCAGGGCAGCCTCGTGATGGGCGACCGCAGCCAGGGTATCGCATGTGACGGCATGTCCATCGCCGTACTTTGTATCCACAAATTTCAGGAGATCCGCAAGAACAGCACGAACGCGACCGGCATCGCCCTTGCCAGCCCGTGCAAGAGTGGTTGCGACAGCAGCGGTAACCATCTCGTCCGGCAGGTCGGTCAAGTCGGCAAACGCATTGTCGGGCCGGCCAGTTGCCTTCAGAGCTTCCGCGCGTGTGCCAACGGCTGCTGTGATTTGAGGATCTCCGAGCCTCCACAGCGCATTGTAAGCCTCGATCGCCAGCTTGGCGGCCTCGGCAGTCTTTCCCGCCTTCAACAGCACATCGGCGAGGGGGACGAGAGCGACTGCAGCCGATGCGGACTGTCCTCCATTCACGTTTCGAGCAAACGCCAGGCACTGACGGAGAACCTTTTCGGCCTCTTCCAGTTTCCCAAGTTCCCCCAGCGCGGCCCCAAACCCCAACAGGAAGGCCAGCCGATCCTTGCGTTGCTCCAGCTCTGTAGGAATTGGCCCCTTGGAGGCATGTAGAAATTCCTGGGCGGCGCGTTCAATCTCACCCATTCGGAGATGGTAACGCGCGAGGTCGGCGTAGGCCAACGCCAGTGGGTGAGACCCGGAGCCGTGCTGCGCTTTTGCCTTAAGCGCGGCCTTCTTCACGATGGCTTCGCCCTCGGTCGTCTTCCCCTGAGCCAGGAGTGCAAGCCCTTGTTGAAGGGCAGGCGATGGTGGTGGCTGTCCAACGAGCGTCATCGTCTGTTGTCTCGGATGAGGAATGGGTAGCATTTACCCAGATTATCCCGACTGGAAGAATGGGTGTCCAGCGGGAACATCAAGCCCAAATGGGCTTTGGATGTAATTCGTTCCTATGAAGTACGGATTTTACCGAATCACTCCCAATTCAGGCCCCGGACTCTGTCTGATACTCACTATCTGGCTTTCGAGAGTCGTCTGACTTCTGATTCTTGTCTTCTGTCTTCTGGCTTTTGTCTTCTGTCTCCTCATCCTCCACACGCAACTCGTTCCGCATGCGTAGGAACACGAACAGCCCAACGATCCCGATTGCCCATTCATTGATTCGGAGCGTCAACCGGCCCACCACGCCCGTCGATTCGGGTCGACCGAGGAGAGTGTACAAGTAGCCGAAGATCGCCTCTCCGCCACCGACTCCGCCGGGAGCTGGGAAGAACGCCTGCGCAATGTAACCGATTGGTGTGACCACGAGGTGTTCAGGAAACGAGGCAGGGTCGACTGCCGGAAACACCCGGACAGCCAGATGAAACATCGTCACAAATCCGATGTGAACCACCGCCGTCATTGCGATGGTGGTATACACCACCTTTGGTCGTTGACGATAGGTCCACACTGCATACCACCCCTCAGCGAGGCTGTCTCCGACCTTTTTCGAGAGCCCGGTCAGACGTTGTGTGAACCGATCCGCCCACCGCTGTGGAAGAATTCGACGGATGATCCACACGACAATTGCGAGGAGCCGCGTCGGAAATGCCGTCAATCGTTCGGCGAACCGATCCGCTCGTCGCGGTGGGAGGAGACCGAGAATGCCCCATCCGATCACGGTCGCAGCGACAAGCCCAGAGCACACCCGGACAATCCCCTTGAGGTAGTCGTTCCCGGAGATCCGGACATCGCCAGCGAGCCAGAACGCGCCGCCAAAGACTGCAGAGAACCAGATGAGTCCGAAGAGCCCGACGAGCCGGTCGGCGATGACCGTCGCGACCGCAGATGCTCGCCGCCCGGGTTGGCCGTGGGCAATGTAGTAGGCCTTGACCAGATCGCCGCCGACTGATCCGGGGAGGAAGGCGTTGTAGAAGGAACCGACGAGGCCGAGTCGAAAGGCAGTGCCGATGGTGAAGGGGAGATCCAGTGCCCGGACCAGAAGATACCATCGGACGAACTGAATCGACGTACAAGTCACGGCCAAGGCTACAAGAGTTGCGACGGCAACGCCGTCTGGAGCCTGTGCGAGGAGTCCCTTGATGCCAGGGTTGTTGCCTTTGGGTTCCCAGTTCTGCGAGAGGACGTAGGCCAGTAGGCCAAACCCGATCCCATATTTGAGCAATCCCTTGATCCATCCGACCGCGTGCTTCTTCACTTCTTGCCCCCGGATTGTCCGTGCGTGAATTGGGAGCATTGTGCGAACACATGCTCGCCGCGTCTACCCGAGATCGCGGTCAGGGGGGACCGAAAAGCAACGAGTCAGAAGAGTCAATCGTATTGACTTGGAGATTATATTCCCAATCGAGGAACGCAATAATCAATCTCTACTATCTCATCCTTTGTGGAAGACACTATGCCTCGCCCAGCCGATCGATTTGTCGCGTTGAACCCGGAACTCCTCGAAGACTGCATCACGCCAAAATCCACAGGTGTCAGGAGGCGGGTTGACTGCGGGGATTGAAGGTACTAGCTTGATTTAACCAACGAGGGGGGTGTAGCTCAGCTGGTAGAGCGCTTGAATGGCATTCAAGAGGTCAGGAGTTCGATCCTCCTCACCTCCACTCAAAAAACTCCTGAAAAATCGAGAGTTTTTTTGTGGATCGGTCCCCGACAAGACACTTCTTGCAGCAATAATTGCAGCAGCCCCCGGAGTCTTCACCTCCGAGGGCTGCAAAAGGCAACCCTTGCGGATCACCTCTGGTCCCAAACCGCAAGGAGCCAAAACATGGCCCGCAAGCCGTATTTCCGTGCATTCGATGGCTGGTGGTACGCCCAACTCCGGGTCGGTACCAAACGCAAGCAATTCAAACTCGTAAAGGGCAAGGAGAACGAACAGGAAGCGTATCGCTCCTTCTGCCGCCTCATGGCCGAACACGAGGGTGAAGCCCCGAAGCCACAGGCGACCACCGTTGCCACAGTTTGCGATCTCTTTCTTGAACACTCAAAGCGACACAACAAGCTGGTCACCTACCAGATGTACCAGCACTTCCTCCAGGATTTTTGCGATACGCACGGGCGACGCATGCCAATGGACCTGAAACCGTTTCATGTCCACCGCTGGTTGGACGCACACCCCACCTGGAAGGGAAGTCGCAGTCACGCCATCAGCAGTGTGAAGCGTGCGTTCTCATGGGCTTTGGCGGAGGGGTTGCTCGACCGGAACCCCATCCAGTCGGTCAAGAAGCCCGCAGCCGGTCGCCGCGAGCGTATTCTCAGCAAGGAGGAACGGGAGCAGATTCTCGCTGCTATTAGCGACGAGTCATTCCGCGATTTCGTCTTCGCGATGCAAGAAACCGGTTGCAGGCCGAGCGAGGTCGCAAGCTTAACAGCCGCGAATGTCAACCTGGAGATGGGCATCTGGAGTTTCGTCGAACACAAAACCGCTCACAAGACGCATAAGTCGCGGATCGTCTACTTAACCCAGGCCATGATCGACCTCACCGCCCGTCTGATGAAGCTATATCCCGAAGGTCCGTTGTTCCGGTGTCCACGAACGGATCGTCCTTTCTCGCGAAATAACATCCGTTGTCGATTTCGACGATTGAGGGCGAAATTCCCGAACCTCAATGGAGTCGTCTCCTATACTTACCGCCACACATTCGCAACCCAGGCTCTGGTGAACGGAGTGGGGATCGCTCAGGTCGCTGAGTTGCTCGGCCACACCTCGACTGTGATGGTGATGAAGCACTACGGGCACTTGGCCGAGAAAGTCACGCACATGCGGGACGCTGCGAAGAAAGCTGTCAGCGGAGTTTGATGTGCTTGAGAGTGAGGGGAGCAGACGGCTGCTCCCCATCTCTTTTGCACGTTTCAAGAAATGCATCCAGGTCACACTCCTCAATCCGGATTCGCCCTCGTTTGCCGGGACGACCCAATCGGTAATGGACAAGAACGCGATCCTGGCACCATTGGTAGATGAGGGAGATGGATACCCGTGCTTTCTCTGCAGCTTGTTTTGGCGTGAGCTTCATGGATGGTCTGGGTGATTGCACCACGACCAAATCTTTTGTTCAGGTCGGAGTGCGGGATTTGCGACGAGAACCATCCATGTCGTCACGAACGAAAAACAATCAAACTTAACGCAGAATAATGGACGTTGAACTAAGCCGTTGCATCGAGCTTCTCGAATGTTTCAGGGTGCAAAGGCACCGGGGTTGCTTCTTGCACTTTCCACGCACTCCCAACACTGTCTCAACAAACCTTCGTGTTGATATCGCAATAATTCCTTATGAGATATTGCCCACGAAGCATGCGCACCCCGGCCGCTGCCCTTCTTCTCCGCCCTGATACGTCTAAGCCGACACCATTCGCGGACCGTGAACTCGGCCTTGCCCAGGAGCTGCGCAAACTCCTCAACGGAATACCATTCCTTGACCGTCTGCCGCTCGATGAGGATGACGAGCATGGCTTCGAGCTTGTTCAGCCTTTCTTCAATGCTCATGACTGCTCCTTACCTCTCGATCCCAAAGTCTTCCGCCATTTCAGCCGCCGGACTTTCGGTTTTGCCTTCCAGGATCTTCTTGAAGGTTTCCCTTCCGTACCAATGGGCGTCCTCACGCTTGGTTGCCGCCTCATCCGTCCGGATTTCCTCGAACAGGGCAGAAAAAGATTCATGGCCGTGTTCTTTCCAGAACAGTTCCTGGCCCGTGATAGGCGCGAGATGACGATCCGTCTCTTTGCCGGGAACGCCGAATTCCTGACTGAGTTCTCCGACGAAAGCATTGAACTGGGTGGCCAGATTTCGCTGATCCGCAGTCGTTGCCAGTTGCTCGAACTGATTCCCGAACGCTTCGAGCTTCGTCATGAGTGCGTCGATCTTTCGCATCACATCCCTCAAAAAAGGCTGGGTGGAAACCTCCGTCAGAATTCCCTGCACTTATTGAACAGCGACATTCGCCTCCGATGTCCTCTCCCCTCGCCCGTCCGTGTCATCCCATCAGCGGCGGTTGTCAGTTCACGCTCGGCTCCGGCCCGAGTCCCCAACCGTTCTGGCATTCTGCGTAGGCGAGCAAGGCGGTGTAGAAAAGTTCGTAGAGCCGCTCCAACGCTTCCGGCGAAGGCAACTTGACGATTTCTTCGACGAGGCCCAATGCATAGGCCGCCGAGGCCGCCGACACATCCTCTGCATGAGTTTCGTTCAGGATCATGGCTCACCCCTCATTCTCGGATAATGCCGATAAAGAATTTCCTGACCTCGACGCCGAACTTATTGCGCAGTCTCCACCCAACAGGCTCACCTGGTCGCAGGTGCTTCCGTCCGGTGAACTCACACAAGCTGTCCGTCCTCACCGATTGAAAAGAGCGGGGATTGGACCTCCCCGCTCCTCGGTTTTGCTGACATGTGGTCACTTGAACAGGTTGCTAATCCATGATGCCGCGCCTTTCTGGGCAGCGCCCTTCGCCACGCCGCCCATATTTTTGAACATCCAGACGAAGATAACCCACCACATGAGGGCGAACATGCCAAGCGATTCCATCGCACCCGAAAACAAG
>DASZJS010000984.1:0-2819 GCA_035947935.1 Gemmata sp.
TACTGAGATGCCGCCGACCGTGAAGGGTTTAACTGCCGCTCAACGAAACTGGTGGAAGAAACTGGATACCGAATATCTCCCACACTACTACAAACTCCGTCTGCACGAAACTGAGAGTCACAAGGGATTATCTCAGACAGAACTTGCCAAGTTCAATGAGGTTGAGGAGGTGCTGCCCCTCTTCCCGCTGCCTGACTCCAACCCATCTAAAACTCCCGTTCGGTTCGTGAACGATGTGGGAGTCTACCAACCTGGCCGCCTCGCTGCTGCCGAGCAAGCCAAACTCCCTGCCGATGCTATTGCAATCGTGCAGCAGCTACTTCTCTGGTTCCCAGGCGAAACGCGGTTGTACTGGTTGTTGGCCGAGTTGTACGCAGCTTCCAATAATCTCAGAGACGCTGCAATCCTCTTCGAGAGATGTTCCTGGAGCCGGCAATATGGAAACCGAAAGGTGATGATGGAGCATCGGACGGCTGTTCAGAGTGCTGTGCCAAAAGATGCCCTCCCCGAAGATGCACCTCTCACGCAACCAGGGACTGATCCCTCGCAGACCCCTGAGCCACAGCCACCCGATCAAGCCCCGATCAGCATGAAGACAATCTGGTTCTACTTCGGGGCCATCGGGTTGGTCGTAGTATTCGCATTCATCCGGACAATGAGTCGGCGGAGCAAAGGCGACTGCGGCCCGGTGGGTTGAAGGTGAGAAAGCCCGCGGTCGCGGGCTCGGATCGAGAAAAAGGGGTTGCGACAAGTGGCCTTTGATACAATGGCCGCATGTCCACTCCAATCTACAAAAAAGCTCGCGCCCACCTCTCTCGAAACTGCCCAGTAATGAAGCGGGTGATCGGGATCGTTGGCCCATGCACGATGGCCTCTATTCCTGGCGACCCATTCACTCTCCTTGTGCGCTGCGTCATCTCTCAACAAATCTCAACCAAGGCCGCCAGGTCGATATTCGGCAAACTCCTGGAATTAGTCGGAGATGTTTCGATCCCGATGGCGAATCTGGCAAACCTGTCCGAATCGCAATTCAAGGCTTGTGGATTATCCGGGCCGAAGCAACGAACGCTGCGTGCAGTTATCGATCATGTCCAGGCGAACCCGAATCTCTTGCCAGGTATCACTGCGCACGATGATGAGACCGTTCATGAGCAGCTCACGCAGATCAAGGGTATTGGTCCCTGGACGGCCGATATGTTCCTCATGTTTGGTATTTCGAGACCTGATGTTCTTCCCGTCGGTGATTACGGTGTGAGAGTTGCGATTCAAAAACAGTTCCGGCTGAGAAAACTACCCGATGCAGCGAAATGCCTGAAAATTGGCAAGCCTTGGACGCCATACCGAAGCGTGGCCAGTTGGTACTTGTGGAGGAGCCTCGAACCGCAGTATCAGCAGCTGCAGAAGGATGAGTGAGGGGCTGGTCTCCTGCTGCATTTTCAGCAAGGTTCAAAGTGATGAGACAGTTGACGAATCGTTAACGGGATTTCGCGGCATCTTGCCGCAATGCGATCATTCCCTTCATCCCTTGCGTGAGACACTTCTCCAACTTGGAGTTCGTTACGCGGAATGGAAAACCAAGCAATCGAATAAAACAAAGGGGCTACGTTCTCATCGTTCCTCAATCTGCTTTCCTCGCTCCGCGCTGTAGGATTACACTCGTCGAACGATCGTTGTTACCGACTTTGCGGGAGATCGACCGATGAGATTCCGAAGCTGGGTCATCGTACTGGCTGCTGGGCTTTGTGGATGTGGGAAAGGTAAGGAGCCGGCTTCCCAGATCGAGGAACGGGCACTCACGGATGACGCCGAGGGGCGTACAGTTGCAGCGATCAAGAAACTCGGTGGGTGGGTCAAGCAGGATGAGACGGTGGCTGGCAAATCCTTCGTGGTGGTCCTTGAGGGTGCCATCGTCACTGACACTGTGTTGAAGGAACTTGCACCACTCAAGGGACTCAAGACCCTATCACTTCGTAACACCGAGGTGACGGACGCGGGGTTGAAGGAACTCGCACAACTCAAATCGCTCGCTTTCCTGAACATTGCAGATACGAAAGTGACGGATGCTGGGCTGAAAGAACTGGCCGCTCTCAAAACCCTCACCTCGATTAGCATGTACCGCACGAAGGTGACTGAGGCCGGTGTGGCAGATTTGAAGAAGGCGCTCCCAGGCTGCAAGATCACTATTCCCAACCATTGACCCGGTGTCCCGCGGTGTTTTCGATCCATGTACTTTTGGGTCGGGGTCGATCTTGACGGGGCGATTCTTCCAACCCGATCGTCGGAACGTCGTTGACCGGAGACCAAACGAACGCTGACTCGAGTCTTCCTTCACGCGGCAACATGCTGCCTCAGTTTGGCGAGAGCTGCACGTTCGATCTGGCGGATTCGCTCCTTGGTGTATCCCAACCGCTCACCCACTTCTTTGAGTGTCACCGGCGATTCGCCATCCAGACCGAATCGGAGACGAAGAATCGCCGCTTCCCGGTCATCCAGGCTGGTGAGGCCATTGATTGCCCCGCGCATCTGTTCTGCCCCATTCAGTTCCTCCAATGGACAACCGCACCGGGTTGATGTTATCTGATCGATCATGCTTTCGTATTCGGATGGATCGGAGGTTTGTCCGGACGAGAGAACCATAATTGCCTTGCGCACCGCCCGCGTCTGCCTCTTGGAGAGTCCGAGTTCTGTGGCGATCTCCTCCTCCGTCGCACCGCGAGTGAGTTCCCGACGGAGTGCCGCGGCGGCTCTTTGCCATTTGGCGAGGAGGGTCCACATGTAACTTGGTAGTCGCAGTGTGTTCGCATCCCGACTCAAGGCTC
>DASZJS010000985.1:0-7094 GCA_035947935.1 Gemmata sp.
TACCAGCGCGGCCACACCGAGCAACCACACCGGTCGGTCTCGAAACCCATCGGTTGGCATCTGATCCATGACGGTGGAATCCTTACCTGCAGGCTGGGAATGCGGGAGAATACACCAAGCCGGACAACTACGGCAAGCCGAAGCTCTGAAGAGGGATGAGGGATGAGGGATGTATGTCATCCTTCATCCTTCATCCTTCATCCCTCATCCCTCATCCCTCTGTCTGCTTACTCCCCACTGACAATAGCCGCGGGTGCTGGTAGAATGCGATGATCGCCACCCGTGGAGAACCAGGGGGCATTGGGGGTCGGTCGATGAAGTGTCAGCGATGTCCAAAACAAGCCACCCTGCACATCACCGAGGTACTCGGTGAGGACCGCTTTGAGGAGGTCCATCTGTGCGACGATTGCGCCAAAAAATACCTGTATGCGCCGCAGCAGAAAAACCAGACCGCCAATAGTGGTGAGGCGGACGCTGCCGAATCGGAAGAGGAAACTCCGGCTGGCGTCCGATGCCCGGAGTGCGGTATCTCATTCCTGGAGTTCCGCAACCACGGCCGGTTCGGATGCTCCCACGACTACGATGCGTTCAAGTCGGACTTGCTTCCACTCCTGGAAAGCGTCCACGGGGAAACCCGACACGCCGGCAAGGCACCCCGCCGAGCCCCCCGAACTAAAACCGCCCAGGCCGAACTCACCCAACTCCGCCAACAGCTACAGGTTCTGGTAACCGAGGAAAACTATGAGGAGGCCGCTCGCGTCCGGGACCGAATCAAGCAACTGGAAGAGAACGACTGACTCTCTTTCGTCACTCGTCCTTCGAGAAAACTACGGAGCGAGAGACTAGAATATTTTTACGAAGGACGAGGGACGAAGGACGAAAAGATGAAGTGTATGTTCTGCAAAAAAACGGCCACGGTGCATCTGACAGACATCGTGAACCTGAAACAGCGGGAGGTGCATCTGTGCGAGCGATGCGCCCGAGAGCGGAACTTGCTTCCCGATCCGCCTGGCCCACAGATCGATTTGAAAGCCCTGATGAACCTGCTGATGCCTCCTATACCAGCTCAATCCAGCGCAGGATTACCGCAAGGAACCGAACCGAGTTGCCCGGAATGTGGCCTGACCTACGCGGCGTTCAAAGCCGAAGGCCGCCTCGGATGCGGGCACGACTACGAAGCCTTCCGCCCGGTTCTGGAACCACTCCTGGAAAGGGTTCACCGGGCAGTGGTTCACGCGGGTAAACTCCCGGTTGCTGCCCGCCGAGCTGCCCGGATCGAGGATCTTCGGACACAAATGAAGGCAGCGGTCGCGATCGAAGACTACGAACAGGCCGCCCGGCTCCGCGACCTGATCCGTCAACAGGAAGCCGAAGGAACCCCGGGATGAACCTCGACACCCTTCTCCCAAATCTGGGTGAGTGGCTCCGCGGGACCGGTCCCGAATCGGATGTGGTCGTATCCACACGCATCCGCCTGGCCCGCAACCTGGCCGATTACCCGTTCACCAACAGAGCAGATCACTCCAAAAAGGCCGAGATTGTCCAGCGTGCCCGGGACGCCATTGCCAAAGCGGACCTGCAATACCGTCTCGAATACCTCGACGTTCCCAGTATGCCCGCTCTCGACCGTCAATTCCTGGTCGAACGGCAGCTGATCAGTCGGGAACTCGCAGCCGTCCTCGATGGTCCCCGCGGCGTAGCCTTCGATGGTAAGGAATCGGTTAGTGTGATGGTGAACGAGGAGGATCATCTCCGGCTCCAGGTGCTGCGGAGTGGGTTTGCGCTGGAAGAAGCCTGGGACGATATCGACAAACTCGATAATGCCTTGGAGGCGCGTCTCAGCTACGCCTTCCACTCCCAATTCGGATACTTGACCGCGTGTCCCACGAATGTCGGGACCGGGCTCCGGGCCAGTGTAATGCTTCACCTTCCCGCCCTGGGTCTGACCAAGCAGATCGAAAAGGTATTCCGGGCTCTCCAGAAGATCAATCTCGCCGTTCGCGGTCTTCATGGAGAGGGAAGCCGGGCATTTGGCGACCTCTACCAGATCTCCAACCAGGTGACACTCGGGAAACCCGAGTCAAAAATCCTCGGAGAAATTCGAGAGGTGATCCAGACGATCCTTCAGTACGAACGCCAGGCTCGCACCGCCCTCATGAAAGAGCGGAAACAAGGCGAGCAGGATCGGGTTGCCCGGGCACTCGGCACACTCGGCAGCGCAACAATGATTACGGCCGAGGAGACAATGGAACTTCTTTCCGTTGTCCGACTCGGCATTCACCTGCGGCTCATCGACGATGTCCCGGCAACGACGGTAAACCAGTTGTTCATCCAGACTCAGGCTGCGCACCTCCAGAAACTGGTCGGGCATGCGCTCGATGGAGAGGAACGGAACGCGGCTCGGGCCAAATACCTGAAAACCCGCCTTCGCGAACTCGGCTCCCATCGACAATGAAAACTACCGTTCCCTTCGCAGTGTTTCTGATCTTTCTCGGACTGTGGACGTGGAAGCTCCTGGAGCCACATCCGATTCCGGAAACGATTACACAGTACCTCCCTCTTGAACTGAAATTCTGGCTCGCCAAATCGCTACATGCCGGAGCGTATGCGTTCCTGACGGTCCTTGCCGCCTTTCTTCCCATTCGGCGGCCGTATTTCTGGATGGTAGTTGCCGTCCTCCTCTTACACGGTGTTGGTACCGAGATTGGTCAGACGTACATTCCAAGCCGTCACGGCTGCGTGCGGGATGTTGTGATCGATTGGATCGGAATTGGAGTGGGGCTAGTGTGTTTGTGGAAAGGCGGTTGGCGCATCATCGGCAAATTCACGACCGCAAATCTTTGAGACCGCTTTCGCCCCGACCGTTTGAACGCGCTTCAAGAACTTCTCATGTTAGTTTACGTTATACGTTCCCCGTTCCACACGGAGAAGTAAGGTGTCGTATGCCGAACGGTAAACTCCAGAGTCTCCTCGCCGAGTTCGATGCTGCATTGCCTCTGGAGCGAGCGCGGACGATCCCGAATACGTGGTATACCGCGTCCGAGGTGGCACACCTCGAACGCGATGCCGTGTTCGCCCGGACGTGGCAACTGGTGGGTCGATGTGAACAGGTGGCCACACCCGGAGCCTTCATCACCGCCAACATTGCCGGGGAACCGCTCCTGGTGGTTCGCGGCGAAGATGGTGTGTTGCGAGCGTTTTTCAACGTCTGCCGACACAAGGCTGGCCCGCTTTGTACGGAAGAGTGCGGCATCGTCACAAAACTGCGCTGCCGATATCACGGCTGGACCTACGACCTCGCTGGCCATCTCCGCGGCACTCCGGAGTTCGATGGCGTTTTGGGCTTCGCGAAGGAGGAAAACGGACTGGTGCCTGTTGCGGTTGCTGAATGGGGACCATTTGTCTGGGTCCACCTGGAGAAACCGACCGAACCTCTGGAGCAGTTCTTGCATCCATTACCAGCCTGGGTCGAGTCGCGCAGCAGCACTGCGGGAATGAAGTGGTATGCTCGTAAGACCTACGACCTGGCCTGCAACTGGAAGGTTTACGTCGATAACTATCTGGATGGCGGGTATCACGTAAGCACCGTCCATCCCGGTTTGGCGGGCGTTCTGGACTACCGAGAATACCGAACCGTGTGCGCGGGTTCGACTGTCCTCCAGAGTAGCCCGATAAAACCGTCAGAAGGAGAAGCAGGCCGAACGCGCACCGGCGACATCGCGGCGTACTGGTGGGTTTACCCAAACTTCATGCTGAATATCTACGCCGGGGTGATGGATAGCAATCTCGTCCTGCCTCTGAGTGTGGATCGCTGCCGCGTGATCTTCGACTTCTACTTCGCGGATGGTGCGGCCGAAGACTTCATGCGCGAGAGTGTGATCGTTGCCGAACAGGTGCAGGCCGAGGACATTGGCGTGTGTGAAGAGGTGCAGCGAAACCTCAACAGTCGGAGTTACACCACCGGCCGGTTCAGCGTGAAGCGAGAAAACGGCGGGTACTACTTCCACCAAATGCTGGGTCGGGCGCTGCAAGCCAGGAGCCAGGAAGAGGAAGCCTGATTCACGTTTCCTGTTTGCTGTCTTCGGATTCCCAAGGAGCTGATACGGTGTCCGATCCTACGGCAAGATTTCGGTCGGGGCTGGCGTTTGGGTTGATCGCGTACCTGTGGTGGGGTCTGGTGCCCCTCTATTTTTATGCCTTGAAACGCTTCGATGTGCCGCCCTGGGAGATTCTCGCCCACCGGATTACGTGGTCGCTTCCGATCATGCTCGCGATCACGTCGCTGACCGGCGGCTGGGAAGATGTCTTTCGCGTCCTGCGCAACCGTCGACTGGTTCTCATCCTGCTCTTGTCATCATCTTTTCTCGCGGTCAACTGGCTGCTCTACATTTACGCCACCGTCACGAGTCGAGTCGCGGAAGCGAGTCTCGGCTACTACATGATGCCGCTGGTCAACGCCGCGTTTGCCACTTTCTTTCTGGGCGAACGCTTACGTCCGGCTCATTACCCCGCTCTTGCGCTGGTTGCGGTTGGTGTGGCGATCCCGCTCATCGCAAGTGGGACATTGCCCTGGCTGGCGGTTTCTCTCTCCGTATCGTTCGGGCTCTATGGATTGGTGCGGAAGCAGGTTCCGGTCGAAAGCTCGACCGGATTGACCGTCGAGACTCTGCTGATGCTCCTGCCCTCGCTGGGGTACCTGACGTATCTGTGGGCGAACGGCAACAATCATATGGGAGGTGACTGGGGTCTGAACGGCTTGATCGCCTTCAGCGGCATCGTGACCGTGGTGCCGCTCCTTACCTTCACACTTTCGATTCGCCGCTTGCCGCTCTTGGCGATCAGCTTCATCCAGTTTCTCTCACCGACGGTGCAGATGGGGATTGCGATCACCATGCTCGGTGAACAACTCACTCCCGCCTCAATCGCGGCGTTCATCTGCGTGTGGATTGCCGTGCTGATCTTTGTCGGGGATGCAATCTGGCAGTCACGCGCGGGAAAGGGTGAACCCCGCACCCTGCCATCTGTGGAGGGTGAAACCGAGACCGGGCTGGTCCCGAAATTGCCGCTCACACGATGATGGTGTGAACCTCGGTCTGTGGATCGCCGCCAGTGACGTGGACCTTGCCGTCCTTGTCGATGTAGACATCGACTTCACTCCGTACACCGAACTCGGGCAGATAGATTCCGGGCTCGATGCTAAAGCATGTCCGTCTAATGATGTGTCGGTCCTCGCGGGTTTCAAGCCCATCGATGTGGGCACCGTTCCCGTGGACCTCCTGACCGATGTTGTGCCCGGTTCGGTGCGTGTACTGATCGCCGTAGCCCGCTTTCTCGATCACCTCGCGCGTTGCGGCATCGACCTGCCAGCCAAGCAGCGGTTTGCCAGCAGCAAATGCGTCCTTCACGCATTTGATTCCTGCATCGCGACCTGCCGCGACGATGCCGAACACCTTGGCATACTTTTCGGGCACAGTGGCCCCGACAAATGCAACGCGGGTGTAGTCCGCGTAAACGGCACGGGAGCGATTCATCTTTGCCCACAGGTCGATCAGGACGAAATCGCCCTGGCGAATGGGTGTGTCTGTGGTCGGGCTGGTATCGAAGTGCGGATCGCCACTGTGCGGACCAACGCCGACAATTGGCGGGCTATAGGTAGTCATGCCGCAATCGGCGAAGTGCTTCATGATGCGAGCTTGAACGGCGGTCTCCAACACAGACCCTTTAGCCTTGATCTCACTTGCGATGAAGGCGAAAGCCACATCGTAAGCCGCGCGACAATGCTTCGCGGCCTCGAAGTGCGACTTCTCCTGATCGTCGTCCCAAACCGCCTCGAACTGCTGAATCAGGTCGCCCGATGCCACCACGTCACATCCAAACGAGCGAACCAGTTCGATAGTCCCCGCATCGACCCGGCCGATGTATGGATTGGAGTTCCGGGGACTGTATTCCATCGCCACCTTCTTGGCTCCGCCGATGAGTTCTCCGACACCCTTTTCGAGCTCCTGCCAGCGGCGATAGATGGCTTTGCGGGTGCCGGGCAGATGATCGAGCGAAGCTGGTTCGATGGCGTGGACGAGCTTCTTGGGCTCGCCTCGGGCCGGGATGAAGTAGAACCACCGGCGAGAGAGCTTCTTCTCGGCTAATTCGGCAACGCGTTGGGCGAGAATGTTTTGCCCACGGAAATCGTAGAGCAACCAGCCATCGAAGCCGGCTTCCCTGATCGCCGCTTGCACCGCAGCCAGATCGAACACGGCATCGCCTCCAGTAAGACATTATCGGTTCTGGTGGGTGGGCTTCGGCCTCGACCCTACCTTATAAGCTATGTAACTTTCGATCAACGGGGGTCCACGATAGTCCACTCAGCACGGAGCAGCGAGTAGATGTGTAGATCCTCGAACTTCTCGCGTCTGAAAAGCCCAGAGCGGAGCGTTCCCTCAAACCGAAACCCAAGTTTGTCGAGTACCCGCGAGCTCGCGACATTGCCGGCAATCACCCGCGCCTGAAGTCGTTCCGGAGCATATTCCCGAAAGACATGATCCACGAGAGCGCGACAGGCCTCGACCGCGAGCCCTCTTCCCCAAAACGGTTCGGCCAGCCAATACCCCAGTTCCATCGATTGATTGGGGCGCGATGCCCAGAAACACCCACACGATCCGATGGGTTTGGGATCGGGTGTCAACGTGATGGCGTAGGGTTCCGCCATCCCTTCGCGATAGCGAATCAGCGCATACTCGCGGACAAATGTAAGCGTCTCGGCGATGTTTCGGTGAGCTTCCCAGAGAGTAAAGCGTGTGACGTTCGGGTTTTGGGCATACTCGAACAAGGGCACGGCATCGGCCTCGCTGAACGGTCGGAGGGTCAGCCGGGATGTGGTGAGCGTCGGCGGACGCCAATCGGGGAGCATCATGGAAGCTCCCTGTCGCCGCGAGTAAAGAGTGGAGAGTGGAGAGTGGAGAGTGGAGATCGGGGACAGAAAAACATCGTAGCGGAAGTCGCCAGACTTCCGGCCCGGAGCATCAGCGACGGGCACATCGCCACGCCGTAAAAGCCGATTTCTGGTGTGGTCAGGCGATGAAAAACCAATGGTAACGGAA
>DASZJS010000986.1:0-26848 GCA_035947935.1 Gemmata sp.
CTTGTTTACCGCTGGGAACTTTCCCGGGTTGATGAAGATGCCCACTGTAACCGGCATTTCCTTCCGATGGATCAGGTTATCGAAGACAACCGGGACGCGAAAATCCCTCGAATCGTCAACGTATCCACCACCATCCTGGAACACCATCACACATGCCGGAGTCTTGCCATCGTACTGGTCCGGGACATACACCCAGCAATCGCGTGTGGTTCCCTCAAAGACTTTGCTATTCTCCCACTTGAATTGGGTCACTTTGCCTTTGGGAACCCCATCGTGGGGGAATGAATCGAGGCCGAAGGCATAGTCATCGGCGGCAGTTGCTGGGCGGAGGAAAACAGCGGCCAGCACTGTGTATGCGACGATTGGAATGAGGTGACGCATGGCGGGATTCTCGTGTAGGGCGGCGGGATGGATGAGAGGGTAACACAGCTTGCCGCGCTGTGCAACCAGCGAGATATGTCGCACGCGGCAATTGGCGTAAGGCTGTCTTGATGGTTCGGATCGCTTTGGGGTTCCCAAGCCGCCGTTTGCAGCGTATTCCAGAGACCGAAGTGTTTTGCTCTCCGGACGAGGGGGTGAAACTCTCTTCAAGTGCATGGGCTAAAACCAAGCCCGGCAAGGAAGTGACGGGATATTCTCCTACATTCCCAAGGTGCGACCATGACCGCGGCCGCCCCAATCGAAGATTTGCTCCATCAGGTACTCGACCGCCTGACCCGACAAGAGCGGCGAACCGAGTCGATCGAGGCAACACTCCTTCGGCTGGCCCCTCCAGCCGGGTCGGTACGCTCTCCGCACGGTCTTCACCAGACCAAATCAACCTCATCCAGCGAGACGCCTCCCGAAATCCCCTGGCCGCGGCGAGACGTGCGCGATTCGGCAAAATCGGCCGATCGCGTGAGAGAACTGGAAACGCGACTCTCGGAGGCCGAAGAGCGTTTGCGGGTTGCTGCGCGTTTGGAGATTGTTGGCCGATTGGTTGCAGGAGTAGCCCACGATTTCAACAATCTGCTCACCATCATCTCCGGCCACGCGGATGTGATCCGCAGTGAACTTCCCAACGAGCATTCACTCCGGGATACCGCCGAGTTGATTTCCAACACCGCTCACACCGCTGCTGGATTAACCCGACAACTGGTTTCGTTTGGCAAGCCGGGTCGCCCCGACCCGTGCCCGGTGGATGCAAATGCCTCGGTGCGAGCAATCGAGGGAACACTTGGCCGGTTGACCGGCGGGCGTGTGGCTCTGAATGTGACGCTAGCGACCAGCATTCCGCTGATTCGGATCGATCCGGGACAGTTCGATCAGGTGCTGATGAACCTGGTCGTGAACGCCCGAGATGCCATCCGAGACACCGGCACTATCACCATTCGCACGGCTTCCGCGACCATCACTCCCGGTCGTGCAGGGTGGCCTCTCGATATTCAGCAGGGGGAATTCGTGGTCGTCACGGTGACCGATACTGGGATCGGTATGACCGAAGAGGTGAAGGCTCGGATCTTTGACCTGTTCTTCACGACCAAGGGAGCCCGCGGGAATGGCGTTGGCCTTTCCACTGTCAAGGACATCGTAAAAGCCACTCGCGGACACATCGAAGTCGAATCGTCGCCCGATTGGGGGACGAGTGTGCGCGTGTTCTGGCCTGTATATCCTGAACCCACCCCAGGACCACGACTGGCCTGGTAGATGTTGGTGTTCGGTTTACTCGCATACGTTCTGAGTGGCCCCGCCCACGCGCGGGCAGACTGTCGGCAGTTCGGTCGCGTGGAGTTGACAGGGTCCGGAGTGCCTGTCAGGGATGTCACTATTCAGACAAGATTGCGGTGATGTGTTTTGGAATTGAGCAAGTTACAAAGCTCTTCCATCTCAATAGCAGATTCAATCACGATCGCTGTCAGGCTTTGTCAGGTTTTGTCAGGTTTTTTCGGCCTTTTGGAACACGATCATCCGCAGAAAAAATCACGTCAATCATAAACAAACTCATGATCTGTAGTGACTGACCGATCCCCTACCTCCCTGTTCTGTAACTGTACTGCAAATCAAGTTGGCGAGCAAACAACGTGATTTGCCGGATGGGTACTATTCCATGACATACTAATACCTCTGTTCCTTCTGCCACTGCTTTGGAGTCAAGCTGGTAATGCGTCGGAAAACATTGGTGAAATGGCTTTGATCGGAGAATCCTGTCTCGGCTGCGATATCAACGATCATCAGTTCCCCTCTCAACAACAGTGCCTGTGCCCTCTTTATCCGGGCATTCAGACACCACCTGTACGGTGGCAATCCAGTTGATACCTTGAACAGCCGGGCAAACTGCGACTGGGAAAGCCCCACGCGATGCGCCACATCATCGAGGCTCAAGTCCCGGGTGATGTGATGTTCAAAATACTCCAGTGCCAGCCGCAACTGCCATGGCGAAAGACCCTGGTGAACTTTCTGATCGTTTTTCCGGCGGGCAAAGAGAGCAGCCATCAAAGCCATCGTAAGGCTTTCGCCATACAGGCGATTGCCATGAGCCATTGTCTGGCACTCCTCCGCCAACAGGTTGGCACAACGGATGACTCGATCGTCATACAGCATTAAGACTGGTATATCAACCCTGGCCGCATCTAATTCCTCACCCAGAATCTCGGGAAGACGTCCGACGTCGAAGGACAGCCGTAAGTCTCGCGTCATCTGGATATCGTCTGAGTAGCCCCAGATCGTCATTCCTGCCGGAACGAAAACGGCGTGGCCCGCATCGAAGCGGTCGCGCGGAGTTGGCCGGCGCAGATTCAGGCGAGGCTCGCAATACCCCCCGCTTTGATCGAGAACGATGGCCACGGTTGTCTCATTCGACGACAGATCGTGCCAAACTTTACCGGGATTCAGATGCTGAACGACGTGGCGCACGGCGATGCCGTTCCAACACCGGCTCGTGTGTTCAACTCTGCGGATTCCGTGAGGTGATCGAAACTCGAATGGTCTTGGCTCGGTGATGGTCATAGCAACCACATCTCGATGAGGTGAACACGTATTCACGACTGGTGAAAACTTACAACGAACTGCGGAAACTTACAAGACTTTTCATAATGAGCACCGACATAATCACCAAAACGGCGAGGCCTCTCCGCGCCTCGCAACCGATTACCCACCCACAATGAGAACATTTATGACCAAAACTAAACTGCTAGTGCTTTATTACTCGATGTACGGCCACATTGAGACGATGGCAAACGCCGTTGTCGAGGGTGCATGGGCCGCAGGCGACATCGAAATCAGCCTGAAGCGAGTGCCGGAAACAATTCTTCCGGAAGTCGCGAAACAATACGGAGCCAAGCTGGACCAAGCCGCACCGCTTGCAACTCCCGCCGAATTGGCTGAGTACGATGCGATCATCTTCGGCTCTCCTACTCGGTTCGGTAACATGGCCGGGCAGATGCGGACCTTCCTCGATCAGACCGGCAGCCTCTGGTTAAAAGGCGCGCTCGTCGGAAAGGTCGGCAGTGTCTTTACAAGCAGCGGAACCGGTGGTGGCAATGAATCGACAATACTCACATTCATTCCAACACTGCTTCACCACGGTATGATTTACGTCGGACTGCCATATGCCTGTTCCGAGCTATTCGAGATCGACGAAGTCAGGGGCGGAAGTCCGTACGGCGCAGGCACCCTCGCCGGTCCTGACGGATCGCGCCAACCTAGCGCCAAGGAACTCTCGATGGCCCGCTTCCAAGGCAAGCATGTCGCAACGACAACGCTCAAGCTCCACAGGAACAAGTAGACCGCGTTGGCCACGTGAATTCGTTGACAGGCTGCACTTCGGAGCCATCGGTAAAACTGCGAAATGATATTGGAGATGTTCTATGTCAGACAGGATTTATGAATTGCTAAACCGCAACCTCCAGGAAGTTTTCGGTGAAGGCAACGCCGCCCGCCGTCGTGCGGCAATCGAGGAGATCTACACCGATGATTGCGTCCTCTACGCGCCTCCCGGCATTTTCGTGGGGCACGACGCATTAGAAAAGTTCGCAGGAGACCTGCGTGCGACTCACCCTCACTTCGTGTACACGCCTCACGGTGAGCCGCAGGCACTCCATAACGCCGGCCGTCTGGCGTGGGGGTCCGGTCCGCGTGGGGAGAAGCCCGATTACACCGGCTTGGACGTGATCATCATCCGCGGCGACAAGATCGCCGCTCTCTATGTCTTCCTCGATTCAATACCATCATGACGCAATCGAGTGGTCAACCTTTTCAACGCATGAGTGACCCTCGCCCAGCTGACGCCGAGATAGCGGGCGAGCCCCGCTCGATTCTCGAACTGACCGGAATCGAGCAAGGCTTTGTAATGTTGGGCAAGCTTGAGCAGGTCGCGTGGTTCCTTCGGAGTCGCGGAAACCTTCGGTTCTGGTTCGCTGGAACCGTTCCAGGGCGATGGCGACAGTGGCCGGGACCAACTTCAAACGGGCTGTCGCAATCATCCGTTTCACTGCCTCCGCTGCCAACGACCCAAGCAACCGCCGGGGCCGCATCAAATGCAGTGCCCTGCTGCTCCATCACGCAGCCTGTGCTGTGACATGCCAGAGAGATGCTATGCCTTTCGTACCCATCGGGGCTACTGTCGTGCTCCAACTTCCAACTTCCAACTCCCAATCACCAACTCACAATCCCGCAAGTTGGGTCGTTGCATCGCCAAACCGTTCGGCCTTCACTCCCATGCGATTCATCAACGACAGATACAGACTGCACAGCCTGCGGTTCTCTTCGCCCTTGCCGGTGTAATCGAGTACCCGGCCGGTGTCGAGCTTGCCGCCCAGTCCACCCACAAGCAGGACGGGGAGCTTGCCCGAATCGTGTCGGCTGCCCGACCACATATTGGAAACGAACATCAGACATGAGTTATCGAGAACAGTCTTGTCGCCTTCGCGCATATCGGCCAGACGAGTCGCCAGGTACGCCAACTGACCGACGTAGTAACGGGTCACCCGCTCGTAGGCATCGGAATCGTCCTCGTGCGACGTGGGGTGGTGAGCCGTGCGGACGTTGAGGAAAGGGTAGAAGAGACCGGAGAGATCGCGACACATCAGCAGTGTCGCAACGCGGGTTTTGTCGGTCTGGAATGCCAGGGCAATGACATCGCACATCAGCCGCATGTGTTCGCGGATATCTTCAGGGAGTCCGTTGTCCGGTCGGGGCATGGCAACTGTCGGTTGGCCGCGGTCGCGAGCTTTATCGTCGGCCTTATCCTTCGCAGAGCGCGTCCGCTCGATCCGCTTTTCCACTTCCCGAACGCTCGTCAGGTATTCATCGAGCTTGGCCTTGTCCGCATTGCTGATCTGCGGGTTGAGAGCGGCAGCTTGATCCTTGACGCGGTCGAGAATGCTGAGCGTGCGTCGGCTTCCCTGGTTATCGAAAAGGCTGTCGAATGCCAGTGAGGGGTAAACTTCCATTGGCACCGGCGAGTTGGCATCGTGCCAGGAGATGTGCGAACTGTAGGCCATCGAGAAGTTGGATTCGTGGTAGCCGGTGATCGGTTGTTCGCACCCCAGCACGAGGCTTGGCTGTGCGGTTTCTTCACCGAGACGCGCCGCGAGAACCTGATCCATGCTGACGCCGCCGCGGAGGACGGCACCTTTCTGAAGCGCTGCCCCGGAGAGGATGTTGCCGGTCTGTCCGGGATGAATCCCAACGCCGGTGGCTTGCTTGTTGAACAGTCCCGAGATGACGTTGAGTTTGGCCCGGTGCGGAGTGAGGGTTTCCAGACTCTTGTTCAACTCCATTTCCGCCCCGGAGCCTTTGGCACCCCAGTTCTTGGGGCTGATGCCATTGCCCATGAACATCGCTGCAAACCGCTGTGGCGGCGCAGCGGTTGTCCCGGGTGTCGGTTCTTTTGCACAAAGCGGAATGGATTCCAACCACGGCAGGGCAACCGTTACGCCAACACCGCGAAGCACAGCACGACGAGTGAGTTTGGCTGAGTGGTTGGTTGACATGTCGTTCCCTGGGTGGGTTCGGTCAGGCGGGATGTTGCGCAATGTTTCGAGAGGCGAGTCGTTTCCAGGGGTTTACACCCCTGGCTATTAACGGTAACCCCGTTGGGGTCAAAAAACAATCGAATCAACGCTCAAAACAGATGATTCTTGACCCCCCAATCTGTAATGGGCATCTTAGGCTGGCGGTTGCTTCTCCTTCCGGGTTCCGATGTACATCAGAAACGCCCCGAGCAACCCAAACAACACCACCGCGGCGATCTTCGCTTTTACCACAATAAATGGAACATCCTTCTCCTTATCTGGATTCCACTCGAGTTTGCCCGTCTTCAGATTCTCGTAAGCAAAAAAGTGGTAGCCAAGGTTGATGGCGTCATTGAACGACTCAGGAAGGAACGCAAAAAACGCGACAATCAGCCCACAGAGAGTTCCCCCAGCGATGTATCCACTGGCGAGTAGAACACCGGGACTGGTTTCCGCTTCGTCTTCTGTTTTCGGTTTGCCTCGCAACTTGTCGGTGACAAGCCGGACCATGCCGCCAATGAAGATGGGTGTGGATGAGCCAAGCGCAAGATACATCCCTACTGCCACAGGCAAGGCCGAAACGCCGCATAATTCTAGAGCGATCGCGATCAAAGCCCCGGTAATGACTAAAGCCCACTGAAGCTTTCCACCCAGGATACCCTCAATGATGTTGGCGAACAGTCGCGGTTGCGGTGCCGTGAACTCTTTCGGTGCATCACTGCCATTGTCCATTTTTTCCCTTTCCCGGGAAATCGGGATGTCTGTCCGGTATACGGGCTTCCCTGCCTCGTCAATCAGATATCGCCCGGCCGGAATTTTCTCGTAGTCGCCTTCGCGAACGTGGACAACCCGATATTCGTTCGTGTCCTTGCTCCACTTATTTTCCTGATCGGTATCGTATGGTCGCCCTGGTCGCTCCCTTGGAGCATCATCGGGAACTGCGATGACAACATCGTGCGAAAAGCCCTCTTTTGTGTAATGAACGCCTGCCGAGTTCAGGAGCAGCATGGTCCCTCCAATCACAAGGGCGGAGGTAACTGCACCGACCAGAATCGCCCATTGCTGTTTGGATGGCGTTGCACCCACCAGATAACCCGTCTTCAAATCCTGGGAAGTCGTACCTCCGTTACTCGATGCGATACACACCACCGCCGCGATCATCAGAGCCGTGAGCATGGCCGATGAACCAATCCGCCCCAGAACTAAAAAGATCATGCAGACAAGTAAGAGCGTGGCAATCGTCATTCCGGAAATGGGATTGGATGAACTACCAACTTCTCCAGTTAAACGGCTCGATACGGTTACAAACAAAAAGCCGAAGAGAAGAATCATGGCCGCCCCAAGCAAGCCGAAGAAATTCAGCCCGAGGCCAAGTTGAGGCACTGCAGCGATAATTAGCACAAGCGCCAGACTGCCGAAGATGACCACCGTCATCGGCATGTCGCGTTCTGTACGCGGAATTACAGAACTGATTCCTTCAGAAGCAGCGGCTCGGCTAGCACGAAGGTCACGCAAACCACCAACGATTGAGCCGAAGATCAACGGCAATGCCCTGCACATACTGATGATTCCGCCAGCTGCCACAGCTCCGGCACCAATGAATCGCAGATATTTGCCCCGTAGCGCACCAGGATCCATGTTCCGGATCAAACCAGGGTCGGCTTTTCGCTCTGCCTCGGGAGATGAAGAGTTGGCAACTTCCCATTTGGCAGGCGGAACAGGTTCCTCCAACTTCTCTCCAAAGGTTGCAATCATTGGTCCAAGAACGAAGTACGAAAGCACCGCCCCTGCCATCATCAAGCAAGCGATTCTTGGCCCAATCAAATATCCGACACCGAGTAACTCGGGCGACAGTTCGCCGCTGATTTGGGCGCCTAGCAGCCCGCGCTTTACACCAGTCGCTTCACTCACCCTAGATAGTTGTGCAGAAGGTTCCGCAGACCAGAGTTTCGTTGCCGCGGTGAGGAACTTGTAAACCAGGGCGATCCCGAAACCGACGAACACCATCTTGGCCGTCGCCCCTCCCTTCTCCCCGGCAATCAGCACTTCCGCACATGCTGTTCCCTCGGGGTAGATCAACTTTCCGTGTTGCTTGACGATGAAGGCCCGGCGGAGAGGGATCATCATCAGGATGCCCAGGATGGCCCCCAGTACGGACACGGTCATCACCCGTACCGGGTCCATCTCGAATCCAAGGAGCAAGAGCGCGGGCATCGTCACACCAACACCGAATGCGATCGATTCCCCCGCGCTACCAGCCGTCTGGACGATGTTATTTTCCAGGATCGTCGTCTTGCGAATGTTGAACGCCTTGGAGAACGCCCGGAAGAGCGTGATTGACAGAACCGCGATTGGGACCGATGCGGACACCGTCAGCCCCACCTTGAGAACGAGGTAGAGCGACGAGGCTCCAAAGATGATCCCCAGGACCATACCCGCGAGAATCGCGGGCAATGTGAATTCGTGGGGCGATTCCGATGCCGGGATGAACGGCTGGTGGGGTGGCGTATCGGAGGCAGACGAAGCGGGTTCGGCCGACATGAGCAACTCGGTTCGGGGTGATGCCGGTTGAGAGGAGAGCCGGTGAGGGAATAGAATCACCTCGAACTGCCCGAAAGGCAAGTAGTATTAGAATTTGTTGATTGTTTGTTGTTGATTTTGAGTTGGGAAGAATCTTGCAGGAAAGCCAACTGCGACAGGTTCGGGCGTTGGGTGAGATGGGAGTGGAGGATCGGTTCCGTTGCCGACGCTCCCGGCTCGTTTTTATCTCTTGCCCCATGCCCCTTCGTTTTGGCTAACGGTATTCGTCGCGGATGGGATAGAACGCATCGATTGCCTGCACTGGACCATCGATCGGCACCACGCGATGTCGGACTCCGCCGGGGATGCAGAAGAACTCGCCCGGCCCGAGTATTTTTTCCTCATCGCCAATCGTGAACGTCGCCCGGCCGGAGATCACCAGCCCCATCTGCTCGTTTGGATGAGTGTGCCAGTCCACCGCACCGTCCGCCGGGATGTTCACGAACGAAAGCTGGAGATGCTCCCCGGCAATCGTGCGGATTTGAGTGGTTCCAAACACCTTATGATGCCCGCACTCGTCTGATGTGGGAAAGAATCGGGACATTGGTGATTGCTCGGATACAGGAGACTGGAACAGGAATCCAGGAAAACACCGAGATGTCTTACTGGATTCCTGTCTCCTTTTTTACTAAAGTCCGCGCTCGCCTCACCGTCCGCCGTTGAAGGTACTGCCGAGCGAGCTGTGGACTTCTGCCGATGCTCGGACGATGATCGACATGCTGGGGTAGTGGAATGTGATCGTACATGGCCCACCATTCGACTTCCAGCACATCGGGTCCACTGAGGTCTGGATCGCCTTCATGATCAAATCCACAGTTGACATGGTCTGTTGGAAGTTCAGGAGCGGTCCCGCGGCTACGCCGCCGAAAGGCCCAATACCCTGCGCAAGATCGCCCAGATAGTAGACGCGGGTGACCAGCATGTCCCGGGCCTTCTCAATCGTCACCACTTGAATCGACTCGTCCTTGACAACGAACGTCAACCCCTGAGCCGCGAGCAGTTGCCGCAAAACAGTCCGGGTCGCCAGTCCCTTGGCCTGAAGTGACACGGTCTTGGTCAGGTCGATCCCGATGTCGCTCAGAGACTTCTTGTCGATAAACAGGTTCTGGTCGATCACGTTGGAGAGTTCCTGGAGGGCTTCCTCCAGCATCCTGCCGTTCCAGTCCACAGTCACTGGCTTGTTGAGCGCTTCGATGATCTTCTTTTCCTTTTCACTTAACTGGATCTGGCTGAGTCGCCGCTTGGTCTTTTCCTTCCAATCCTTGGGAAACTCGATGTCCCCAATGGCCGGGAGCGACGATCTCGACACATCGTTGAAGGCCAGGGTGATCCGTTTGTCCTGCTGCCGGGCAAACTCCAGCGCATCCTCAACGCGGGAACCGAACCCGTCCTGTTCCTGGAGCCGGATCACCGAAGGATTGTTCGGATACGATTTGGCCAGTGCGGCGATCTCGCGTTCGGCATCCTTGGGGAGTCCCGCATTCTTCAACTTGACGATCCGCTGAATTCCATCGTTCACGGCCTTGAGTTCGGCAGTCGAATTCTCTTTCGCCGCATTCTTGTCGTGCTTGACAGTCGCGGCAAGCGGGTCGAGTTTGGAACCTACTTCCGGGAGTGGCCGACCTTCAAGTTGGGCGATCTTGGCCGAGAGCATGGCGTTAAGGGTTTGGCGGCCCTCGGTACTCAAGGCAACAGACACATCGAGGTTTGTCTGAGCGGTCTTCAAGATTCGGAGCGCCTTCGCCTGGCTGCTCTTGGCTAGAGCTTCGGCATCCTTGATGGCAGTTCGGACATCAGCCTCGGCCTTCTGGTCCGCGATCTTCTGACGGGCCGATGCCTCGGCCAGTGGGTCGAGGGGTGGGCGAGGCGGTTGGGCAAGAGACAGTGTGCCGAAAAATCCCAGCGCCAGGACAACCGCGGACAACCGCAAGGCAGTTCCAGAACGGGTCATACACTCCTCCTATATCCAACTCCGAACATTGTTTCACTTTATACAACGTACCCGCGCGCTCTGGCGTTTGCCAAGTCCCTATTTGGCGATCTGAAAACCTGAGATCAACCGGGCTCCGCGCAACCCAAGTCTCAAGAACACCCGCAGGCGAAAAGTTCATCACAATTGATGTAATACGTAAGGTTTGGGTATTCGGAACATTGCAAACGCGGAGTGCGGAACGGAAGAAACGAAACCCTCTCTGCGTCGAGCAGCGATTGCTTTCGTTCCACTTGTTGTCTTTGTTTCTTTCATTCTGCTTTTTGTCTTTGTTTCTTCCGTTCCGCACTCCGCGTTCAGAGTTCCGAGTTTGGGGATTACCCTCAACCCGAACTCCGTTCCTTGCTTGACCGTAGATGATGTGTTGCCTAGTTCTACAGCAATGGTTTCTTGCGAACGGTTTCCGGGTGTGGAAACCTTAAACTGTCTAGAATTTGCGCTCGTGCTCCTCTTCCCGAGGTCGCTGTGAAGTTGACTGCCCCGCCACCGCCACCACCCGAGACGCCCGAACCATCTGGGAGCGCTCAACCAAACCCAGACGAACCCACCCCCCCAAGCACAACGCCGCCGGTCGAGGCATCTCCACCAGCAGTTCCGAAGACCGTGACCTGGCCAGCCTGGTTTGCCGGAGCCGATTTCCTGCTGGTGGCCTTGGCTCTGAGCCTGGCGGTTCTTGTCAGTTCCTTCGTCGCCCGGAATTCGGATCTGTGGCTGCACCTCGCGGCCGGAAAGCGACTCCTGGCCGGGGAATACCAACCGGGGACCGATCCGTTCAGCTACTCCGCAGCCAATCGGGCCTGGGTTAACCACAGCCTGCTGTTCGATGCGGGAGCCTACCTGCTTTACCGCGGCAATGGCGTTTTGTTGGTGGTGGTGAAGACACTGGCTGTTGTTTTGACGTTCGGCTTACTGATCGGTATCCGCCGTCCAGGGTTTACCCTCTGGCCCTGGGCAGGAGTTGCAGGAGTCGCGATTCTGGCTGCGGCACCCAAACTGTCATTGTCCCCACTTGTTGGATCGATGCTTCTGCTGGCGGCGACGCTTTTCCTTCTGTTTCGCTTCCCGCACAGGCCGGGCTCGTGGCGATTCCCGGTAGCAATCGGCATCACCTTCTGGATATGGGCACAAGTGGATAGTTGGTTTATTTTGGGACCACTCACACTCGGGCTCGTTTTGCTTGGGGAACTGATCCAGGCTCAGTTACGCAAGTCGGAGCAAACCGCGGACGCAACTACCGACCCCGAACCTCTTGGCGTCCTCCCGGACATGCCAACTCTCGTCAAAGCACTGGGGATCGGCCTGTTGGCGTGCATGTTGAATCCGCATCACATCCGGATCTTGCAGCTGCCATTTGAATTGCTTGAATTGATCCAGCCGAAGGGAGCCAAGGCTGATTCCCGATTCCAACTACTGCTCATCAGCCCCCTCGACAAGATTTACGTCGATAACGGTTCACTCGGTTACAACTTGAATGGCCTGGCATACGCGGTGTTGTTCGTGGGCGGTGGGGTGGTTCTGGGTCTGGGAGTTGGACGAATCCGCATCGCGCATATTGCTCTCTGGGTTGGCTTTGCCCTGCTCACGTTACTGACCGTCAATGCAATCCCATTCCTCGCGATAGTAGCGATTCCGTTGGTGGCTGCACAACTGAATGTATTTTCGTCCCGATGCACTCTCAAGAGCTGGGGCGATCCCAAAACCAAATTTCTGCTCCTGGGATCTGCCGCCGGGCGTGTGATGGTTCTGATCCTTATTGGGGCTGGATGCGTTCTGGCATGGCCAGGGTGGATGCAACCAGACTCCAATAACCCGGCGTTCACGCGCCGAGTGGCATGGGGGATCGAGCCGGACCCGGGCTTGGTTCAAGCAGCACAGCAACTCCAGACATTGCGCGAATCTGGGCGTCTTCCACCCGAGGTCCACGGGGCGATTGCATCGGTAGACCTGGCGAATTACTGCGCCTGGTTCGCTCCGCTTGAGAAGGTGCTTCTGAATGGGAATTACAACCACCACCGAACGGAGATACCGGAATTCATAGCGATCCGGGACAGTCTGGGGTTGTTATCGCGAGAGCCACCGAACGCGAATGAAGTGGGCGCAATGCTCGATAAGATCGGAGCCGAGTACCTGGTGATTGCCAGTACGCAGGGTGACTCACCGGGCACGCGGAATTCTTCTCTAGCTTCTGTAACCGGCCGGGAGGATGTGGAACACCGGTGGATGGCCGGTCTTTGGGCGGATACAGACCACTGGGCGCCATGGTATCTGGATGGACGATCCACGATCAGCGGGTGGAGATCGACACCGCAGGCAAAGCAGGCGACCTTTACCGCACTGCGATTCGATCCGGTGGTGCTGGCGTTTGGTTCCAAGGCTGAACGATTGCCGGCAACTTCGGTAAAGCCAATCCCACCCATCGAAGGGTGGGAAGGCGAGTTTCTCCACGGTGTCGGTATGAGTCCGCCGGGAGTGGATGAAGCCTTTGGTTGGCTGATGTACAAGGGGTTGATTCAGAGACAAAATGCGATCACGGAGCAGCTCGCTAGTGTGCTATGGGGTTCCTTCATCCCAGTGCCGAGTGAGTTGACACAGCACCGATTGATAATGCAAATCCTCGGCAATCGCCGCAGACCGCCGCCTGAGACGTTTACGGCCATCCCTTTCTTGACCCTCCGGGCTGCTCGACGAGCTATTGCGACCGATCCGGACCACCCGGATAGCTACTTAGCCCTATATCTGGCACTGGCGGACACGGACTTACCAATAACCGAGGCTGAACGGACAATCGGACAGGTCACCGCCCTCCGCCAGTGTCTGTTCCGGTTGCCGCCACCGGAACGGTTTCGACCGGGCATTTACCGTGCGTCTCCATTTATGATTGCACGCAGTCTTGCAACATTGTACTACCCCCTGCGACAACCGGGCTTGCCGCTCGATTTGCCTGCCTTAGGCATTCTGGGAGATAGTTCCCTGGTCGATGGGGTGACGGGTGTGGCCGAAGAAAACAGACGGCTCATTCCGATCCCTTGGCGAGATCGTGGTCGGGTCCGGAATGTGGTCGGCGGACCGTATCTCCGCGCTCTCGATCTGGCTCGCGAGACGCTCGTGCTGGCCGGCAAATACGCCGAGAAAGAACTATCTCCCGATAATAAGACCGAGATGGATGGACTGAAGTCGGCCACGAAGGCCTTGGAAGATGAACTGGTCAAGAAGAACCAGGACTACGAGCGCGAAAAACTTCGGGGTGGGGAGATGAAGATCGCCGCTCAGGTTAGAACGGCACTCAAATATAATCTCGTCGGGGAAGCGTTGAGGATTCTCACGGACAAGGCGACCGACTTGCCGAAAGAGTATGGGCCGAATGTTTTTGAAATTGTGTTAGTCCAGATCGCCCTGGAAATGGTTACCGGCCGACTTGAGGATGCCGCAACTGACCTGGAAATAGCCCCAAAAGTGCTGGAATCGTCACCCATGCCTCCCGGCATCAAGCGGGAACAAGCTCTCCAGTTCCAGGCATTCAAGCAGGCCCAACTCCAGGGCATGACGTATCAGAAACTGCTCTTCGAGGGTAATTACCAGGGAGCGGGGGAAATCCTCGAGAGCAGCGTGAGCGGTCAGTCTGAGCAAGATCCCTCCCCTTCCCCAGCGGAGGCCGCGTTCAAACTCACCCAACCGCTCGTTGCACTGGGAAGAGACCAAGTGTTGCTAGGTTTCCAATTCATTCCGGTTGCTCCACTCGCTTTCATCGGTCGGAGCGTACTACTGAACGATGTCATGCAACCCTTTCTCCAACGGCAACAAGTGCTCCGCGCTATCCGAGGTAATGCCAGTACCTTCTTCTACCAACGCGGACTCTTGTCCTTGTATGAAGGGGATATTCCAACTGCCAAGAAGCGGTTTGAGCAATCGCGCCGGCCAGGTGTCCCCGAATGGGGGGTTCCTGAGCAGCGGAACCCAAATGCCGATCGCTACCTTAAACTGATAGAGGAGGCCGAGAAAAAGGCCTTGAAGCCCTGAGCGAGGAACAGGAGACAGGAAGACGATGGGACGTTATCATCTGATGAGGTGAGACTGAGTACGGGAGACAGCAGAACACTGAGATGTCTTCCTGGATTCCTGTTCCCTGTCTCCTGAGCGCAGCGACAACCCATGCCCACGACCTGGACAATTGCCGGGGTGCAGATGGATTGCACTCTCGGGAATAAAGCGGCCAACCTCGCGGCGATGGCCCGCAAGCTCAATGAGGCTGCCGACCGTGGTGCCAAACTGGTCGTTTTCCCCGAATGCGTTCTCACCGGATATGGATTCGACTCCCGCGATCATGCGCGCTCGGTTGCAGAGACCTTGCCTGGCCCAGCTACAGATGCGGTGGCACGAGAATGCGTTCGCCGCGGTGTGTGGGCTGTCTTCGGGATGCTCGAATCGACTCCCGATGGCAAACTCTACAATGCCAGCGCCCTTGTCGGTCCGACTGGGTTTGTGGCGGGGTATCGCAAGATTCACTTGCCATGCCTGGGAGCCGACCGATTCACCGATCCGGGCGACCGTCCTTTCGTAGTCCACGATCTCGGTGGACTCAAACTCGGCATGAACATTTGCTTCGATGGCAGTTTTCCCGAATCGGCTCGCATTCTTACACTTCTCGGGGCGGACCTGGTCGTTCTGCCAACGAACTGGGCCACCGGGGCACGGAAAATGGCCGAGCTTGTCTCGGCCGCACGCGCCTGGGAAAACCACATCTATTACCTGAGTGTGAACCGCATCGGAGATGAAAGCGGGTTCCACTACATCGGCCTGAGTTCCGCCGCCGACTATCTCGGAAACACGATCCATTTTGCCCGGGAAGATGCTGAGGAGCTATTCACGTTCGAGGTGAATCCGACCGCGGCGGCCCAGAAGCGCGTGGTCCACTGCCACGGCACCTACGAGATCGACCGCGTGAACTGGCGGCGACCGGAACTCTACGGCCCACTCATCCAGAACCCAGGAGCCTTCAAGGGCCACTTCAACGGGTGAAGCCCATCATGGATGCCCAAACGAACTCTGCCACCATGAAAATCGTTTGCATCTCCGATACCCACGCTCAACACCATCTCATTGAAGTCCCCGATGGCGACATCCTCATCCACGCAGGCGATATCACGCGGCACGGAAGTTTGGACGATGTGGAGTCCTTCAATCGCTGGCTGGGTACACTTCCGCACAGGCATAAGGTGGTGATTTGCGGCAATCACGACTTTTGCTTTCAGAATCAGCCCACCGAGGCCCGCGCTCGAATCACGAACGCAATCTACCTCGAAGACTCTGGATGCGAAATCGAAGGGCTCACGTTCTACGGCAGCCCCTGGCAACCGTGGTTCGGTGGCTGGGCGTTCAATCTTGCTCGCGGGGAAGCACTCGCAGCAAAGTGGGCTTATATTCCGGTCGGTGTCGATGTGCTGATCACCCACGGGCCGCCGGAAGGAATACTCGACAAGACAATGAGGGGCGATTTCGTCGGTTGCCGCGATTTGCTATCCCGGGTGCTGGAGGTCAAGCCCCGCCTGCATGTGTTTGGACACATTCACGAGGCAGCGGGGCAATTGACCATCGAAGACACCATCTTCGTAAACGCCAGCGCGGAACCCCGAGTGGGAACGGGGATTGTTGTCGAGTTATCCCTTTGAACGAGCCGGATTTGATTCACGAGTCGGAAGCGTGAGCGACGGGTCTTTCAAAACCGTCGCTCACGTTTCCGGCTCGTTCAGGATGTTGTCCGATCCCGCCAAGGGGCGCGAGTGGCAGGTTCGAGTCCATGGGACTTCGACTCCTGAAACCAGTGTAACTCCCCTGTAACTCCTCACTGCGTAGCTATTGCATGATCAGATATACCGTGGTTAATAACGATCAGGAGTTGTTCTGTGGCACTGCAATGCGACGGGAGTCTTGCGATGCAGTATCTATTCATGTCTGCGAAGTCCGTTGGGGCTGCAATCTTGTTGGGGGGCTTGGTCCTGGCCGCTCCGGCAATTGACATTCCTGCTGAGGAAGTGACCAAGCCGGAGAAAGACGGATTGGTCCGTATCCACCGAACCGCGGTCGAGGTATTTGTAGGTCGATCAGGTCATGGGATCGAACGCATGCCGCTTCCACCACTCGATAGCGTCCTCACGCCGAAATCGCTGGCTGAGAGCGGCTTGGAGGTCAAAGGGTTTGAAGAGAGGCTCATGAGGAAGGAAATCAAGCATGTTGCACTTGAAAAGTTCTCGTCAATCGGGATGCGTGGACGATTCCCAACGGCCGACAAGAAAGAACAGTGGGTGGTGCGTGAGGTGCTGCTAATTGGGCTGATCAAAAACCCCGAACCGGTTGTGTACCTCGAAGGCCAGGTACCAAGCGAAAAAGAGATGGCGAAGGAAATCGGCCGTGAAGCGACACCCAAGAAGAAGGAACTCAAGACCCGCAAACCGGACAAGTTCGAGAGCGAGGCGATCAAGGTGATCGCAGGTGGCGGGGAGTTGCAAGCCGAACGAAGGGGACAAACGATGAGAGCTGTCTCTGCGATCTACGCAGGACAGCCCTGCCTGAAATGTCACGAACACGAAGGGCAGATGCTCGGGGCGTTCACGTATCGCCTCGAACGCATTGCTCTGAAGCCCGAATAAGGGGTTTTATGTTAGGAGAGGAGGGTGTGAGGGTAGGATTTGAGGGGAACGGAGTAACATAGTCCCTCAAACTAGACCTTTGTGGGGTGTCACCGCCGACCGGTTTTGGGTTTCTCGGCGGGTAGTTCTGAGCGGCTCGCGGGAAGTGGGATTGTGCTGTCCAGGTGAGCCCGGGGCAGTTCGGCCGAGAGCCAGCGCGAAACGAGAACCGCGGCAGCGTGAGCAACGGCTCGCCTCGGCAGAATTTCGATTGCTGTTCCTTCGTGAGAGTTCGCGTGAATCGTCGGGTGCAATCCCGGCAACCGGTTGGCCTCATGAGTCAGCCAGACCTCGCGGGGCGGAACTGGAAGCCCAATCTCGCCCAGCATATCGCGGATTGCTTCTGCGGCACCCTTTGCCAGCGTGCAAAGCCCCGCGAATTCATCCGGTTGTAGGATCACATCCTGAAACCAGTGAGCCGTTCGCACCGTCAGGCTGATTCGTTGCCCAGCTCGGGCGCGGTCCAGAGCCTCATCCAGTTGCTCGAAAAGCGATTGCTCGGCATCAGCCGAGTCCCGCGGGTCGCGTCGGCACAGCCGGACACAACGATCGGCTACCGCATCGATCAACCGATCCTTCCACGCCTTCTGGGAAAACCGGGGCCAACACGCAGCCGTCACCAATCGCACCCGGTCGCGTTCGACCGCGACAACCACTGCCGAGAGCGCATATTCATCAACATCGACCACAACGACAGTGCCGGGGCCATCCGAAGTCGGACGAAGACGGATGACCCAGTCCGGCGCTGGTTCACCAAGAACGACCGGTTTTCCCGTGGATACCGCGGCAGCCCGCATCGCAACCAGTGCCAGTGGCCCGACTGCTGTGCCTTTGAGTGGAAACTTGGTTCTGGCTGCGGCAGCGACCACACGCGCCACCTGAATCGGGATGAGGTAAGCGGGGAGGGCCAGCACTGCCATTTCCGATTCGGCCAACACGGGCTCGCGGATCTTGAGGAGGGCCAGTTCCAGTGCCGATTCGGGGGTGAAGACATGCCGTCCGACTCGCCATTCCCGCTCCTGGGCCAGGGCGGGCAGGAAGTTGGAGCAGATGCTGTGTGAAGCCTTCCGGCACAGTCCATACCCCGCCTGCCCCACCTCGGGCACACGGCGATCCAGAGCAACGAAGAGCGGCAATTCCTCGATCTGCCCATCCAGGACGAGCGGTCGGACTTTCCCGGCACCCGCGGAGAGCCCCGAGATACGCGAGGCCGTCAGGTCGATACCTGCGTGTCGAGTCCGCTCGTGGGTTGGTGTTGCTTTCCGCGACCAGAGCATCGAGTCCCCCAGGAGTAGTTGAAAGTTGAAAGCGAAATCACCGCCGATTCCACTCTTCGTTTTTCGCTTTCCACTTTCCACTTCGCGCTCAACTTTCCACTACCAAGGATTCCACTTCGGGGTTGTAGAGCCGGAGCAACAGGTGTTCCTGACAATACTCCTGGGCATCCACAACGAGCGTTTCTTCTGCCCGCTGCACCACGTTCACCAGATACATTAGCACCAGACTCAGGAGAAGTGCGACCAGGGTGCAGTCGAAGGCAATTTTTAGTTGATCCTTGGCCTGAGCGGTGAACGCCTCGATGGTCGGGGCATCGGCCCCGAACGCTCCACCGAGTCCACGAACGGTGCCGACAAACCCGATTGCCGGGATTGCCCAGGCCAGATAGTGAACTGTCGCCAGTCCCGAAACCAGTCGGGAGAGTTCCACATCGGCCTGATTGCGAACCACCTCGGCCACATCAGGTGCAGCCTTCGAGATGGCATACTTGCCAAGCCCCAGCCGGATCATGTTCGCCAGAATGAACGGTCGCCGGGTGGTAACGTGTTCAACCTTGCGAGCCAGCGGGCGGGCATCTTCGGGAAGAATCCGCGCTCCCTCCTCGGTCGGAAGGAGTTCCATCCGGAACGCGGTTCGCTGATGCCACACCTCGCGATAACGGCTTTGAAGGATCAGAGCCGCCCAGACGAAGCAAACGTAACAAGCCACCTGTTCCGGGCCGAGGAATAACCGCGTCAGTCGTTCCGGTGTCCACCGGGCCAGGAGTTGCTCTCGCGACTCTATTCCACCCAGGAACTGCCAGAGTGGCGCAACCACGCCCCCCACCAGAAGCAGGGCGAGAATAAGCAGCAACCACTCGCGTGCTGGTCGATGGGATGTGGGAATTGTCATCGTGACCGGATCTCTCTTTCCTGCCGGAGTTGTGGGCAGGTCAACACAGGAACTTACTGCGAGCTATTGTAGGATCCTGCTGCTAGCCAGCGTTCCCACACCCGCACAACGAAGTCCTATTTTCAACTCCCAGCCCCTTCGATGCAAGCCGCAGAACCGAACGATCTTCACCATTCCTCACAATCAACCCGTCACTATACCGAAAAGGCGATTCGGGTAAGGCCGGGTCGCTTATTCCCTCTGGTGAAGTTGCGCAGACCCAAATCGCAGATTCGTTTCTTGTGAAGATCGGGCCTTGGTTGGCTTTCGCGAACACGAGGACGAAATAGAAATTGATGAGGGATGAACCAGATTCCTCGTTGCCCCGCGTCATCAGGGCGTTTACACTCATCCAATGACCCACCCCGGGGCGAACGCCCCCACTCGCATTCACCAACCACTCGGAGGCCTCTCCATCATGGCTCAGCGGATCTCTCGTCGGCAGATGCTTGCTGCCTCTGCCGCCTCACTTGGATACTTCCACCTTGCACCCGCCCTGTCGGCGGCCAAGGTTGCTGGCGCAAACGGCAAGCTGACCGTCGCCGGGATCGGCGTCGGCGGCAAAGGCGATGGCGACATCGACCAGGCCGGTAGTCTCATGGAAGTCATCGCCCTGTGCGATGTCGATGATGGCCCGCTCGGGAAAAAGCAGAAGAAATGGCCCACGGCCAAGGCATTCAAGGACTACCGGAAGATCTTCGACGACAGCAGCCTGCTCAAGAACATCGATGCCTTTACCGTGTCCACCCCGGACCACAACCATACGCTGCCGAGCATCCTGGCCATGCGGGCCGGGAAGCATGTGTACTGCCAGAAGCCACTCACACACGATGTATACGAAGCTCATCTGATGCGGGCCGAAGCGAAGAAGAACAAGGTCTGCACCCAGATGGGCAATCAGGGGACAGCCGCGAACGGGTTGCGGAGAGCGGTGGAGTTGGTCCGGGCGGGGGTGCTCGGGGACGTCACGGAAATTCACGTCTGGACGAACCGGCCCATCTGGCCCCAGGCACCGGGCGTCATGACACGACCACCGGAATCCGAGACCCCGCAATCACTGAATTTCGATGCTTTCCTTGGGCCGGCGCCCGAGCGCCCTTACGCCAAGGGATACCACCCATTCGCCTGGCGCGGGTGGTGGGATTACGGCACCGGGGCAATCGGCGACATGGCTTGCCACACGGGAAACATGGCGTTCATGGCTCTCAAGCTGGGCCACCCGACAAAAGTATCGGCCGAGGCCGGCGACGTGAACCCGGAAACCTGCCCGAGCTATGCCCATGTCACTCTTGAGTTCCCGAGCCGGGAGAAACTCGCTCCGGTGACCTTGAACTGGTATGAGGGCAAAAAAGATGGCAAGAAACTGGTTCCACCGGAGGGCCTGATCGAGAAGGCAATCGCCCTCGACGCCAACGAGAAGCGGAAGGTCAAACTGGTGGAGAGCGGGTCGATCCTGGTTGGTTCAAAGGGGATTGCCTACTCCCCGGACGACTATGGAAGTGAGGTCTTCTTCAGCACCGGCGATGCAACCAGCGGCAGGACTAAGCCGGAATTGCTGCTGATCAACAATGGTGGCGATAGCGGACAAAAGAAGGAGTGGGTTGAGGCGATCAAGGCCAACAAGCCAGAACTCGCTCTCTCCAACTTCGACTACGCTGGCCTCCTCACAGCGGCATTCCTGCTGGGCAACGTCGCCGTCCGAGCCGGCGAACCCTTCACCTGGGATGGCGAGAAGTGCATGGCAACTGACTGCAAGGGCGCGGCTAAATTCATTCGCCGCGAGTATCGCAAGGGCTGGGATCTGATTGGTTATAACGTGTAGTTTTGAATCGGACCTGGCTCAAGGGTCTGCAAGAGTTTTTGTAAGGCTGCTCGTGGCGAAGGGCGTGGCATCAACCCGCCGAGTTGTAATTCAACTCGATGGCTTGGAGCCGCGCCCTTCGTCATGAACGACCCCACATAAAACAATCTCTTCCTGGCTGAACAGAGTCGGCTGGGAAGATGCACTCCGCAAATCGCGTAACGACCATTCTGCCACTTCTTGGAATCAGTCTCAACTTCCCGCTTCCGACCTTTCGCCCGCCCCTTCCTCCAGTGCTATAATTGGGGTATGAAGCTGAGTTCCGCACTCGCAACCCTGGCAGCCGATCCCAACGCCCCGGTCGATCTCGCCCGGGTTGCTCTTCTCATTGCTCACGATGCCTACTCCCAGATGAACCCGTGGATGTACCTCCACAAGCTCGACCGGCTTGCCGACCAGCTCCGCCGTCGGCTGACCGGGTCGCTCGCCGCCCGGACGGCGGAGTTATCGACGTTTCTGTTCGAGGAATGCGGATTTGCTGGGAATACCGAACACTACTACGATCCGCGCAATAGTTATCTGAACAAGGTTCTCGACCGGCAGGTCGGGTTACCGATCTCGCTTTCGCTCGTGGCAATGGCAGTCGGAACGCGCGCGGGGCTACCGGTGGTTGGCGTGGCCTTGCCCGGACACTTTGTTGCCAAGGCCATTGGTTCCAATGGCGACGAGGTGGTGTTCGATCCGTTTAATGGCGGTCAGTTCCTGGATGCGGATGGGTGCGAGGAACTCGTTACCGCGATCACCGGCCGACCATTCGATGTGACCCCCGAAGCACTGGCTGCCACTTCGCCCGGTGCATTCATCCTGCGAATGTTGAACAACTTGAAGACGGCCTATCTCGCCGACCGATCGCACCTTCGTGCTGCGCGAATCGCTCGTCGGCTCGCCCAACTCCTTCCCAGCGATCCGACCCAGCGGCGAGACCTCGGCTTACTTCTCGTTCAAGCCGATCGTCACGGTTCGGCAGTCAATCACCTCAAGCATTATTTGGCCGCGGTTCCAAAAGCCGATGATGCCAAGGATGTGCAAAAGATTCTCTCACGTGCTCTGGCCGAAGTAGCCCGGTGGAATTGAGAATTATTGTATTTGGTGGGCCTCGACGTGCTACGCACGTCGAGGCCCACCAAATACCACTCAGCCGTGGGGTTGGGTCAGGTCCGACAGCCCAACTCTCTGACGCCCATCGCCATCAAAGTTGTCTGGAGACAGCCACGTCTCGAACGCAGCCCGCAGCCGGGGCCACTCGGCATCGATCGCCGCGTACCAGGCTGTGTCCCGGCTCCGTCCTTTGTAGACCGTTGCCTGTCGGAAAATCCCTTCGTAGGTCAGCCCCAACCGTTCCGCCGCCCGTCGGGATGCCGCGTTGAGGGAGTCACATTTCCACTCGTACCGCCGGTAACCCGCCCCGAACGCCCACCGCATCATCAGGTACATCGCTTCCGTCGCCGCCGGACTCTTTCGCAGGCTGTCGGAGAAGTGAATGTGCCCGACCTCGATCGAACCTGCAGCAGGCGCGATCCGCAAGTAACTAGTCATCCCAGATGGCTTTCCGGTTGCCAAGTTAACGATTGCGTAGAAGAGCGGGTCAGTGCCCCGGTAAATGCTGGTCAGCCAGTCGTTGAAGGGCTCGAAAGACGGAAATGGTCCGCAAAAGAGGTACGTCCAGCTCCGCCCATCCCCAGCCGAGTAGGCCGCGTGAAGTGCCGCGGCGTGAGTGGCGGGGTCCAGAGGTTCAAGGCGGCAGAATCGCCCGGCTATCGGTTCACGCGACGGCATCGGTGGCGGCGTCCAGCCCGGCAGGGGCGGCCCAATCGGCAGGCCAAACTGGTTGATGTGCCCAGTCATAACTTCACTCCGGCAAGGGACAGGTATTGGGATTACCCACTCGCGGCTCTGCCCACGTGTGCACGTGTGGGCGGGCATCCTGCCCACGTGGGCAGACTCTCAGCAGTTCAGACGCGTTGAAGTTGGGTATCAGGAGTGACTGTCCGCTTGTCAGGGCTGTCAGTAATCTCACAAGATTGCGATGATCTTTTTCGGCCCTTTGCAAGACGTTTTTCATTCCAATCAGAGATTCACACACCAGTCACAGTCACAAATTGTCATGTGTCATAAGCCTTGGCACATGCCCAATCACTCCATAGTAATCAATTCAATCATAAACAAACTCGTGATTAAGACTGGGTCGGGCAATGAATCCTTCATCCAGACCTGCACCCCTGACGGCTGGTTATTCGGATGATGTCACCGAGGGGCCAATCGCCGTCTTTGTGATGTCTCATTCCTGAGCGTGCGAAGTATAATCCCTCATCCCTTCCCGACATCGACGCAGAACGGCATACCCTCTGGTTGAAGAATACTTGCGGGGAAGATTGCTCCACCCGATGCGACATAGGCGAACAGTTCTTGCACTTCATCGCCGCGGAGGGGATAGCGGGAGAGTTCTTCCAGGCTCACCCACACTGCCTCCAACGATTCCTCATCCGGTTCACTTTTCGGCGGCGTGTCATCGATCGGTTCGGCCAGAAACACCACACGCATTCGAGACCCTACCGGGGTTGGCGAGTGCTCGATGCGAATCACACCGACGACACGTACGGGCACCCCGGATTCTTCAAGTGTCTCACGGCACGCCGCAGCCACGAATGATTCGCCGAGTTCAACGCGGCCCGCCGGCAGATACCAGAGTTGGCCGTGTTTGCATTCATGGACCAGCAGGAACCGATCCCCGCTGCGAACCACAACGAGAGCGAAGAAATATGTTGGTATGGGTTCGCGAGCCATTCCTGTTTCTCCCTATGCCAACGAGCCCTCGCGCCACACAGTCCGTATTACATGCGCTTTTCCTCGGCCCAGTACATCTGTTTGTGGCCGCGAGCCTCGAACTCGGCAACGAGGCGATTCGCCTCGTCCCGAGTCAAGCGTTCTCGCACCACAAACGTATTCCCGTTGTCGTCGATGCGATAGACCGTCCAGATATTCTCGTATTGGGAATCGAGATGTTGGGTGTCTGGATCGTTCATCGCAACGCCCCCTTGCCCCGCAACGAAACACCGAAATTCCCTTGCTCTTCGCTTGAATCGTGTGCCAGAATAATTTGTCAGACCCACCACAACAGATTGTAAACCCACTTGTTGCTACCATGCGGTAGCTCCAGCTAAAATATTTACAAGTAATAATCCGCTAATCGTAATCCCTCCCCTATTCCCAACTGATCACCATGGCAATTTCGCTCGAATGCCCGACCTGCGCAGCCAAGCTCAAGCTCCTCGAAGCACCTGATGCGGGGCAGAGGGTCGAGTGCCCCAAATGCGGCCTCACTTTCCTGCCACACGAAGATGAAACGCAGCGCCGACCATCGAAAGCCAAGCCGGAGCGTTTTGAAGACGATGACCGCCCTCGATCCTCGAGGCGATCGCGAGACGATGACGATGAGGAAACTCCTCGCCAGCACAAGCCCGTCTCCCGCCGGCCGCGAGACGATGACGACGACGACGAAGCCCCTCGCCAACGCAAGCCCGTCTCTCGCCGGCCGCGAGACGATGACGACTATCGCGACCACTCGGCACAAAAGCGGCAGGGCCTATTGATTGGTCTTGCCGTCGGGGTGGGGCTGTTTTTTATCGTGGCAATAGTGGGTGGCGCGGTCTACTTTCTGCAGCGAGACAACGGTAAAGTGCAACCTGAGGTGGCCGCCACAAGACCCCTCGAAAACAATGGAGGAGGCGGCAACGCTCCCGGCAATGGGGACGTCGCCCGCGCGGAAGGGGCCGGTCAGCCCACCACGGGCGTCGCACCGCCTGTTCGTCAGGACCCACCCGTCGCACCACCTGTTCGTCAGGACGTACCCGCACCTGTCGTCTCCAAGAACCCCGATCTGCCGGCGGAACTCGAAGAGAAGATTCGCAAGGCCACGGTGTTCGTGCATGTAAGTTTTTCTCAGGAGAAGCAGTATAGCGGTTCGGGATTCATCGTGCGTTCCAACGAAGACGTCGCCTATATCGTGACCAATCACCACGTCATCGCCGGGGAGTCCGAGGAAAAGCCGGCCGCCGAGAACCCCCCGAACAACGGTCCAGGCCGGCCCGGAATCGGACGCCCGCCCGGCTTTCCGATGCGGCCACCCATCTTTCCTGGCATTCCAGGTTTTCCTGGCCGCCCAGGTTTCGGCCCCCCCGGAAAGAACAACAAGCCCGAGCCGCAGGCTGAGTCGCGCGAAATCAACGTTGAGTTCTTCCGTGGCACTCCGCAACTACAAACGTACCATGCCGAGGTCGTGGCGGAGGATCCCGAGTACGACTTGGCGGTGTTGCGAGTAACGGGCCGCAACTTCCCGGCCGCCATCAGCCTGGCCGATGAAGCCGGGATTGCAGAAACCATGCCGGTCCGCATCTTCGGTTTCCCTCTTGCCCGCAACGATCTTCTCATGAGCAAAGGAGTGGTTTCCCAACTCAGGCGGAATACTCAGGGCGAGATTTCCGATGTGCAAATCAATGCCGATCTCAACCACGGCAGCAGCGGAGGCCCCGTCGTCGATACCTCCGGCAAGCTGGTGGGCGTGACGGTGGCCGGCGTCCAGGGTAAGAATCTGGCGTGGGCAGTCCCCACCACCCACCTTCAGCACATGTTCCGGGGGGCCGTCAACGGCGGGCTTCTGGGCAAGCTCCGGCGACAGGGGGCGGGAATCGGAATTACGGGCGAAGTCTGGCGGTTCGACCGTAAGAATCGTGTCGAGGAACGGCGGGTCGTGGATGCCATGCTGGAGAAGAACGCGCCGAATCAATCCGTACCCTCCGACGAATTTCTGGCTATAGCCTTTCTGAGCGACCCCATGCACAAGATCGCTTCCGCGAAGGTCCTGTATGCGGAGAACAAGCCGGGCACCATCCTCAAGGACGGGGCTGGGTGGGCGCCGATACGCAATGCGCAGTCGTTACCGCTGACCCTCCGGGACCGGACGGGCCAAGCCACCATCAAAATGCCCGCTGACACCCCGGACGAGGTCTACGCCATTCAGTTCACGTATGTAAACGGGGATGGGAAGACCATGTGTATGGAGCCCCACCTCGTTCGTTTCACCTTCCCGAAGTCCATCAAGCAGGTGACGTTGAACATCACCGGAATCACGGATGACCCGACCAAGCGATACGTTGCCGATTCTGTCCGCAAGCTGATCCCCAACGTCGCTATCAACTCCACGCATACGCCTACTGGACTCAACGTGGTAATTGACCCGGTGGATGACCCCCAGTCACTGGCGGACAAGATCGACTTCGGAACGGCCAAGGTCACGGGATGGACGATTTCCGTCGCGGCAAAGAAGATCGATCTACCGCCTCCGACAGAACAAGAAGTGGAACAGGCTTTGAAGGACCTCAAGTCCACCGATGGGCGGGCACAGCAGGCGGCCGCTGACCGCATGGCCAAGTGCTATACCGTACTGCCGTCTCGCCGCGCTGAGGTGGCCAAGGCACTCGAGACGATTGTCGCGGAGAGCACCAAAGGGAAAGACAACCCCTGGGTATTGCGAGGG
>DASZJS010000987.1:0-4077 GCA_035947935.1 Gemmata sp.
CACTGACGACAATCGAGGGGGCGTCGATATCGCGGGTTCTGGCGATAAACGGAGTGTTGGTCCCTTTGCCTGCCCCAGGGGCTCCACCGAGCCATATGAACTCCCGCGGGAATCGCAGATTGTCTCGACCATGCCGTTCCTGCAGATCCAGCCAGACCGGGGTGAAGATCAGTTGGGCGTCCTTGACTTCGAGATCAGCGGCCGAGGGTCCCGGATTCACAACTGGCACGTCCACGGATGCTCCGTTAGCGGGAATGGGACAGGTCGCATCTGTTCCGAAGTGCGGCCAGGCTCGATCGGGGCAAAGTCACAATTCTGCCATGATAGGAGAAAGCTCGTCTTTGGATGGCGTGTACGGGCTGATATTTTTGGTGGGGGAACACAGGTGCAACCTTGTGTAGCGCGATGGACATCAATCTACCCCTCTATGCAGTTGTTTATCAAAGTGTCAGGCGTATCTTGGTGACGGGCACAAAACCTTGCTCGCGGCGGTCTGATCGACGTCGAGCGGACTCCGCGCACAAGGATTCGAGACTAAAAGGTCGTTGATCGCATCGGTGCAAACCGCACAGCGTTTCCGATTGGGGCTTCATACAAAGGCAAAGCAACAGAAAGCGGGAAATTGTATCTCCGAATTGGCGACAGCCCTGGAATTGCGTTTACCGTGGAGTCGGCAGTGGCATCCGTACTACCAGATCATCACCGGGTGGTTGATCGTCCGTACCACGTCCTCCATCGTCTATTCCGTTGACTCCAACACTATACAGCAAATAGCCATCACCCGTCGCGCGGTAGATCGGGGCTTTGCCGGAAAACAGATCTCTGGGTGCTTGCGGCAAATACTTCGGGGCAAGTGCACCGAGCTTCTCAGGAAATTTCCCATTATCGCGCTGATAGCGTGCCAACGCAAAGGCCACGATAACGTTGTCGAACGTTTGAGTCGTTTTATCGAACCCATCCTGAACAAGGTGGGCTGCTGGAAACATTAGCGTGATCAGGATGTCTCCGATCACTTGGCCTTTTGCTTTTTTAGGTTCCATGCCATCGCGAAGCATTTCGGCAAGTCGTCCAGGATCGGCGGCTTTGGGTTTCAGTGTTCGTATATCCACTACAATCTGATCCATTTTCCGGGCGCGCTCGCCGCGATCCTTCTCACGCATGGCAGCCGCCATCCTGTCGTGCCGCTGGTTGATGCTTTCCAGGGCCGAATCCCAATCGATGCCGTTGAGAACCAGCTCGCCAAATACGTTTGGCGTTTTGTCATCGCCGTCCGGATTCAGATGCCACATTCCCTGCTTATCGATCAGCATGATGTGTTCGAGCATGGTGAATCGGTCGCAGAGTTCCACCTTATCGGCTGGTTCGGCTGGCGGCGGCAACCCCTTGAGATCGCGCACACATGCTTCGATTCGCTTTGCATCCGGGTTGATCTTATCCAAGAAAACAAGATCGGCCTGACAGGCGATTTTTTCGATACTCATGCCGACCAGGCTTTCAATCAACGAACCTCCGCGACCAACCAACCGACCCAGACGATGGCAGGCAAGAATGTCCTGCCATGCAGCGTCGATGTCATCTTCGCCCATGCGGAGCATGGCCCGGCCGACCAGTGCTGAAGCCAGTTGCCGCGAAAGCTGTGCACTTGGTAAAAGAGTGCTCAACAGGCCCAACGAGCCTTTCTCTTTTTTCTGTGGAACCATGGGTGAGTAATATTGGGTTCGTTGAGTTGCCTCCGCGAGCAATGCCAAAGGTTTGTCATTCGATTTCAACCAATCATGGATTTCCGGGTGTTCCTTGGCGGTCCAGGTTCGTTGGGCCAATCGTGTGAGTTTGTCCAAAGAAGCGGCGATTGTCGCCGGTTTCGCTTTAACTTGTGTCTCAAGGTATTGACGCAATGGAACGAAATAGTCGCCGTCCTCGGAAATCTGTACTCCCAGCAACTCGTAGAATTTCGCGGGCATTGTCACTTTCTCAGGGTGCGGCCCGATGACTTTCCAGAGCAACACCGCCGCGTTGTTCTCGGCCGTTATCCCTTTGCTCAGCCTCTCATTCAATGCCGCGGGATAGTCGATGTGGCCATCAGCATCAACTGGGCTGGTGACGTAAGTTGTTTTCTTGCCGATTGTGAAAGTTCCCTTTCCCTTCTTCCCTGGAGTTGCCTTATCGTCGGGGGTAGGTAAGACCTTGCCATCAGAAGCCGATACTGATTTGCATAACATGGTCTGAAACGGGCCCCGATCTGATTGCGCATATAAGCCAACCATCAGGACAACGATTACAGATTTCTTCATGGTGGTCGCTTTCAAACGAATGAAGTGCTCGGAGCTTTTTGGGTCTATCTGGTTAACTTCTCCGCATCTTGCGGAGAAGTCAACCAGATAGACCCTAACATCTTGAACTCCGTGTTCACCTTCCCAATGGCGCAAATGCAGCGAGGGTCAAGTACAACTGCAGGATACTTCTCACGACCTCGTTAACGGGGTTGCTCTCAGCACGGGCGGACTTGCCGAAACCCGAGCAATTCGATGAGACAGGGTTCGTCAAGATCTTTGATGGGAAGACACTCGATGGATGGATGGTTTCGGCCAAGACCGGGCACAGCAATGCAAGCAAGCACAAGAGTGGTGGGAAGTGGGAAGCGAAGGACGGGGTGATGCTTGGCAGCCAGGACATACCGGGGAACGGCGGCATCATCATCACCGAGAAGGAATACGGCGACTTCGAGGTGGCACTGGAGATGAACAACGACTTCGACCCGGATAGCGGCCTGTTCCTCCGCAGCACAGACACTGGCAAATGCTACCAGGCCATGATCGATTATCACGTCAACGGCAATCTCATGGGGATCTATGGTGAGGGTTTGCCGGGTGGAAAACCGAATGTGCTGAACTTCACTTTCAAGAAGGAAGTAACTGACATCGAGATCAAGGAATACAAGCCGTTCCCCTGCCCGGTAACTGCGGAGGAATGGCCGAAGTTCTGGAAGCATGGCGAGTGGAATGAGGTGCGAGCGAGGATCGAGGGGAACCCGCCGAAGATTACCACATGGGTGAAGGGGGTGAAGTTTATGGACTACACGGACACGGAGAAGCGGTTGGGCGACAAAGGCGGCATCGCTCTCCAGGTCCATGGTGGCGGCGACTACACCAAGCAATTCGTCCGCTATCGCAACATCCGCGTGGAAGGAGTTGAAAAAATAGTGGTTTGCCATTCACGCTCGGTTCCTGGAATGCCCTTCCGTTGCCTGGAGCAAGGAAACGAGCCTCGCACCCGACTTTGGCGTGACAACTCCTTGAGGACGCTGACTCTTCGCATACCATGCGTTCATTGCCTTTAGGTCCACCCCCTCCCTGACGGTCGGGGTTCGCCAAAAACCACGGGCTGAATAGGGGCGAACCCCGACCGTCAGGGAGGGGGTGGGCGGCAAGAGTGCGTCCTCAAGAGCCAGATGTGCCAGCGACAGATAAATGTCGTCGGCACTGACACCGTTTAGCTCATCATCCTTTCTTCCAGAAGTTGACGGAATCGCTGCTCGCTCCCTGGCCGCGCCCGAAAGAACAATTCAGGCTCTACTCCTTCGCATTCGGATAAAAGCGGACGCAGATTCGACTCGATGATATCGACCCGCAGATACAGCGGTGGGAAACGAATCCCTTTGCTGATCCTACCTTGTTGCAGAGCAAACGCTTCCGGAAGCAGGGTGGGAACGCAGTCTGCCAGTGCCTTCACGCCTGCGGGAGGTTCGGCGAAGCGGATCGACCCACCCTGCTCGGCGTGTACAAGAATCTTGCCTTGTGCCGGCCTCTTGTGAACTGCGTGGCTATAGGTTCCACACAAGTAAACCAGAGACCATTCTCCCAGGGTCCGAACTTCAGGCACAAAGGGCTGCACCAGGTAACTCGCGGTTCGACAACGAGCCTCGAACTCAGGTTGAAAACTAACGAGGCTGCGCCTCAGACCGACGAGATGTAAAAGAGGGCTCCGGTCGTGCCGAAGCGGGGTTATGCTGGAGCATGCCCCATTGAACCGCAAAGCGGTTGATAGTCCACTTGGGACTGTGACGACCGGAACCCACCA
>DASZJS010000988.1:0-3324 GCA_035947935.1 Gemmata sp.
CGGTAGAGCGTCGCTTGGCGGTAGGGTGGTGATGGGCCGATCTGGCGGCCGGGGTGCAGGAGGCTTGCACGGGAAGCAACTATCCATGAACCCCGCGATGGGTGCGTTGCTGCACCCAGCGAGAAACGCCAGCACGACGACCGCGACGATGCGTCTCATGCACCGGAGATAACAAAGCCGGGCATGAGTGCAAGAGCAAACGGAATCCCATCGCGCACTTCTGCAAGCAACCTATCCCAGCCATCGAATCTCATGGGATACTTCGGCTATTCAGCGGGAGAGACCAGAATAACACTCTCGACAACCTGACCTTCCTTGAGAGTCAGCTTCCGCGAGGTATTCGGTGGAGCATCCTTCCCGTAGAGCCAGAATGGTGCTACCTGAATCAATTGCTCGGCAGGACGGACAAACTTCAACTCAAAGGTGCCATCGGCTTTCGTCTTCGTGCTCGGGTTGAGGTAATGAGTCTCTTCAAGCCGATCCGCGGCGTGCGCCCGTACCTCTCGACCAGCGACCGGCAAACCATTTTCATCCACCACCTTGCCGCGAACGACTGAGGGACGCGTCAGTTTCAAAGTCACACCGTCGATTGTCTGCCCGGGGGTTGTCTTGATCTGTGGAAGAACGCCATTAGCCCAGATTCGCCACTCGTCGTATTTCCCATCATGAGCGAGGAGATTGTACTCAGTTGCTCCACTCGCAGGTAAAGTCAATGCGAACGTCCCATCGGTCTTGGTCTCCGCCCAAAACCACATGCCATTGGCGGGACCAACCGTTGCCCCACTAACGGGCTTGCCGTTCGGGTCGAGTACCTTGCCGGTCACCCGGACAGCCGGTTCGGCAACAATCGTCACTGTCGCCATGCCCGGTTTGAGATCGAACGTCAGTCCATCGAAGTTCCGCTGGAAGTTGAACCTTGGGCTATCGACTGCCTGCTTCCGTTCCCACTCATGGGTTACCTGCTCTGACCACCAACGGGCGTAGCGGTCGGACTCTACGTTGAAAGTGAACTCCCCAGGCAGCATGTCTTTGATGATGATCTCTCCGCTGTTGTCCGATCTTCCATCCACGTCCTTCTGTTCCCGATTGAATAACCGCAGACCCGCGACCGGCTGGCCGGTGAGGGAGTCGAGAACCCGTGCCCGGAAAGTGAGGCCGGGCTGGAGTTGGATATCGAATGAGCGTGCTTGCCCGTGAGCAATCCCAGTTTTCGGCAGCCGTACGACACCGACACCTGCTGCCTTGACATTAATCACATACTCATCCGGTTGCACGTAGAGCCGGTAATGTCCCTGAGCATCGGTGGTCGTTTCTGTTATCAGGCTGGTACAGATACATCCCGGTGTAGTCGTGCCGCCGTCATTCAGGATTTTCGGGCCTTGGTCAGCACGAACGACCACACCTACAGCGGGGTTGCCATTGGGTCCGCGGACAATGCCCTCGAAATACGTTGTCCGGTCCATCGCAATCACCAGCCCCTTCACCCCAACCTGCTGCCGGACAATCATCACCGGTGAATAGCCGTCTTTCCGGAATCGAACCTCCACTTCGCGCTCATCGCCGCAGTCCTTGAAGCGGAAGATGCCGTCGGGTCCGGTGAAGGTATAGTTCTCCGGTTTATCGACCCAGTCCCACATATGGACCTTGACGCCAGCAAGGGGCTTCCCCTTCTCATCCACAACGATCCCGGCAAACTCGTTCGGCTTCACATCCTGTAGCCCGGCGATCTCCGGGAATGTCGGCAAACGAACCTCAGCAACCCCCTCCTTCACAACGAGAGCGTTCGCCTCGAACCGCCGACCATCCGGTAATTCGACTCGTAATGGGATGCTTCGTCCAAGCTCAAGGGGGCCATTCGGTGAGTAAGGCAGCGCGAACTGTCCGTCGTAGCTCGCCGCTACCGGGTCGGTTGCGAAGTCACCGCAGACGCTTGAATGTTTAAGAGCTGAGATTTTGACGTGCGGGATCGGCTTCCCAGCAATATCAGTCACGTGGCCGGTCAGATTCTTGACCACGTAGATCATTTCAAACGGCTCGGGGATCGCGAATGTTTTTACCCCAGCCGGGACGGTCACCTTTCGCTGCTCCCAGTTGTTGGTTGGGTGGCTATATCCAGCCGGGGACGCCCAGACCATTACCTTTGCTTCGCCAGGTGGCAAGCGGAGGTGAAAGCGACCTGCCGAGTCCGTAACCGGCCGAGTGAAATCATTTCCGTTCGGGTTGAAGCTGCCAATTGCAGTTATCTCCGCCCCTACCACGGGTGGGCCACCGTCTCTCACTCGAACAACCCCGGTCACCTCCACACCCTCGACCACCTCCAAGTTTGCATCAACGGTTTCGCCGAACTTCGGGGCCAAAGTAACGCCAGCCGCTGCTGCCCGCATACTGGCTGGGATGGCCAAGTAGACGCCGCACGGCCCACCGGGCAGTCCCTTGAACTCAAACCGTCCTTCGCTATCCGGCTTTGTAAAGCGGTAAAGACTGCCGGCACCTCCTGTACTCGTCAGCCGGACGGACACGTCTTTCACTGCCAGACCTGGCACCCTGGATGTGACCCGGCCACGGATGATGGCTTCAGGGTCCAGGGTCAGATGGGCCTGCATTGCGTTCGGTCCAACAACATATTCCCTATTCGGTCCAGTGGCGGCCGTGTCGGTTTCGGCAAATCCTTCGGCTGTTACTCGGAAGATCAACTCGGCCCCGGCTGGCACTGTCGTGAACCGGAACGCTCCGGCGGCGTCAGTCCTGGCGAGGAAGAACTTCTCAGCCTGAGAGCCGCGAAGGTGATTTGCTGGGGAATAACCCCAAGTTGCAGCGTTGCCGTGTCTGTTGACGATGCCGAACTGGACCTCGGCACCGACAATCGCACGACCGGCTCGGTCCTTCAAGGTACCTGCGTACTTCGCTGCCTCCGGCATCGTGAGAATGACTTCTCTGTCGTTGTGCGAGGAAGCGTGCCCGAGTACGGGAGCAAAACCCTCCTTCGCTGCAACAACCGCAGTGGCATAAGTGGGGTTTCGTCCTGACGGGAATCGGTCAAAAGTGAACCGCCCATCGGCATTGGATGTTGTCGTCAGCCGTTCACCACTTCCATCGCCGCCGCCAGCAATGATGGTTGCGCCCACGACCGCCAAGCCTGTGCAGTCCTTCACGATGCCACGAATCGACTGAGCTTTTTCCGGCACCTTTTCTGGGGTGACGGCTGATGGTGGGTCTCCCTTCGCGCTGGTCGCTGGCGGCGTAACCGGGGCAGTCTTCGCAGGCGGTTCGGCTGGCGAAACCGCCAGCCCGAGACCCGTTAGCACTGCGAGCCCTACGATCGCC
>DASZJS010000989.1:0-4921 GCA_035947935.1 Gemmata sp.
TCTTCCCCAGATCGTTTTCACTCTGTGCCAGAACCATCCACTGAGATGGGTATTTCCCCGGAAATCGATCATTATCTGATTTCCCATCATTCCAATAACGTACATCGAGTGGTGGATCGTGATCGGCCGCCAGACGGGCAACCAGAGGAGGGAGATCGAGGTGATCGTTGGAAATGTGGACAGCTAACACCCCGTTGGGAGTCAACTTCTGGATATAGAGTCTTATCGCCTCACGGGTCAGAAGGTGGACTGGAATGGCATCAGAGCAAAATCCATCCAGAATAATCAGATCGAACGTGCTATCTGGAACTCGTGTAATCTGCCGTCGGGCATCCCCGAGTACCACTTCGCACCTATCCGCCTCGCATGTGGAGAGGAACCGGAAATAGATCGGATCGCTTGCGATCCGGACCACTGCGGGGTCAATCTCGAAAAATGTCCACTCCTGCCCTGGTTTCGCATAATACGCAACCGCTCCCGTCCCCAGACCAACTACTCCCACACGCTTGATTTTTTCAGATGGGATGGATGCAAACACACTACCAATCGGCCCCTTTTCGTGATAATAGGTCAAGGGGTGCGGACGCCCAGGTTCATCCGCCAGTTGCTGACCATGCTTCGTAGTTCCGTGGATCAGGCAGATGAACTTTCCATCCGGCGACCGGGTCACACGCACCACTCCGAAGAAATTCCGCTCCATATGTAGCGTAACGCCATAAAGCCCACTATCGAACGCCCCTGCTACAAATAGAGCGGCCAGCGATAGCGCATAACGTGCAGGCCGCCGGACAAGGGAAAACGCTGCTGCCGATGGCAGGCCGAACATCAGGCCGCCACGCAATAAACGGGTCGATAGAGCGTCCGGATTGTCGGTCTCGACAGGCATACTCATGAAGTGTGAAACCACCAGAACCAACCCGACTGTTATCGCGAGCAGCGCCAGAACCAACATGACATCCGCGAGCCGTAGTGTGGTTTTCTCCGCTTCTTCGCCCTTTGGTCGAATCGCGGCAGCAAGGATCAATGCCAGCGGATATTCGATCATGCCCAGTCGATGAAACACGATCGGGGCAACAAGGGCGTTGAAGAGTCCCCCCGTCACGCCACCGAGCGACAGCCAGAAATAAAACGCGGTCAGATGCTCCGGCGGTGGACGATCTCGCGCCAGTTCCCCGTGACAAATCAAACACACACCAAAGAACGCTCCGATATGGAGAGCCGCAACCAATCCGAACGGTTCGGCAGCCCCAAGCAAGAGAGATAGGACCACGAAAAGCAATAACTCGGGCGTCACTCGACCCACGACTCGATGAATCCCATCCGGCCAGCGTGCGAAGACAAGAATGAAGCTGGTGAGGTACAACGCCAGCGGGACCACCCACAGCAGCGGCACCGGCGCAAGATCAGTCGAAACGTGTGTGGTCACGCCGAGAAGCAAACTCGAAGGCAGGGCAGCCAGGAAGACCCAGCGAGCGATCCTTCGTGTGGAAAGGACATACGATGTTACAGGAACAGCGGAGCTGTCGGGAGTTAGTTCCACTTCCTTCTCATCCTTGGGTTTTTCACCGTTATCCTTTTTTCTGATGATCGTTGTCGCACACACCAGAACAAGCCCAACGTACACGCCAACCCCAGCCGCAAACACCCATTGCTGCTCGGCGAGTGTGAGCCTTGGCTCAATGATGAAAGGATAACCGAGAAGACCGAGCAGGCTCCCCGCATTACTCGCTGCGTACAGGAAGTAGGGATCGCGGGCGGAGGGATGCCCTGTGGTGGCAAACCAGCGCTGGAGCAGGGGCGAGGTGGTACTAAGAACGAAGAACGGCACACCAACGGCAACCCCAAGAAACGCAACGAGGCCGAAGATGGGATAATCCTGATCGTCCGGGAGAAGTGAAGGGATAACCGGCACGGGTGAGCCCGTGGCTGCAATCGCGGCTCTGAACGCCACCACAACAACAACAAGCAAGCCCAGATGAACGATGGCTTGTCGCCGGACGCCGAGTTTTCCGGTGCTTCGATGTGCGTAAAGATACCCACCGAGTAGAACGGCCTGAAAGAACACCATGCAGGTGTTCCACACACCCGGAGATCCGCCGAGGAGCGGCAGCAGCAGTTTCCCGACCAGTGGCTGGACGAGGAACAGCAGAGCAGCCCCGACAAACAGGGTGAGAGCGTACAAGGCGGGAAGCAATCGCAACCTCATCCAAATGAGAGCAATCGAACGCGGTTCAATTGCTCTCAGTCATTTTTGGAGGCAACACCACCCGTCGCGGAAGCGAGGGGGAAATTCATACGGCTCTCATCCAGAATGAGAAGAATTGAGCAGGGTTCCATTGCTCGCATTCACTGTACAAGATGCGGACGAATCGCTGCGAAAACAAGAGGGTAGTTTCTCGGTCGGCAAACTGTAACAATTAGGCCGGCCTTACCACCCGAACCTTTTCAGTGTAATGCGCATCGCACGAAGTAAGCGGGTTGAGTTCATCAAACGCGAAACACCACCCGCTTACTGCGTGCCGGCTCCCCAAAACACACAATTATTATGGCAACAACTTCAATCGAGTGGTCGGATGCGACCTGGAATCCGCTGACGGGTTGCACCAAAATCAGCCCCGGTTGTTCGCATTGTTACGCCGAAACGATGAGCAAACGGCTCAAGTTGATGGGTCAGCCCAATTATCGGAATGGCTTCGACCTCACCCTGCACGAACACATGCTCGGCGTTCCGCTCAAATGGAAGACGCCCCGCAAGATTTTCGTTAACTCGATGTCCGACCTCTACCACAAGGATGTGCCCGATGAGTTCATCCATCGCGTCTTCGACACTATGACCCGCGCAAACTGGCACCAATACCAGATTCTCACCAAACGGGCCGACCGACTGGAGAAGATCGCCCTAGCGCTTCCGTGGGCTCGGCACATCTGGCAAGGTGTGAGCGTCGAGAACGCCGATTACACGTTTCGCATCGACCACCTCCGCCGGACACCTGCTCACATCAAGTTTCTCTCGATCGAACCTCTTCTTGGGTCAATCCCCGAACTCGATCTTTCCGGAATTGACTGGGTCATTGTTGGAGGGGAGAGCGGCGGCAACTGTCGTGCGATGGAGCTGGAATGGGTTGCCGGGGTGCGTGCTGCTTGCGAGCGCCAGGGAGTTCCGCTCTTTGTGAAGCAGACCGGCGAGAAGCTGGCTCGCAGATTGAAGCTCAAAAGCAAGAAAGGCGGCGATCCAACCGAGTGGCCCGCCGAACTGCGCCTTCGACAGTTTCCATTGCCGATGGCCGATGGCGCGTCGTGACATCCGAGAAAGGTCTCGGCTGGGTGCGAACCTCACAAGCTCTCACCCTATCCTTCTCACATGACGTCGCCCGGCGGGCCGGTAGGTTGCCTGCAAAGCACCGATCCGTGGGTTCGACTCCCACCGGCGTCTCTCCCGATCCAGCACGAGTTCTCTGGTCAATTCTCTCGTTTTCGCATTAATTTTGGGTCGCGTAGGCAACTTTGCCCACTCTGTGCCCACCCCGAAATGCGGAATGACCCGAAGTTGGCAATGGGGATAAGCACTCGCGGGTGGATTATTCAGAGTTGGGCAACAAGAGTGTGGGGAAAAGTGTCAGGCCACAGTCCCCGGCTTCTCAACTCACGAGGTTGACAGGTCCGTGGTCGTCGCAATGATTGCCGTGCTGGTAGTGGAGCCGGCCGTTGACGATGTAGCAAACGTGATCGGAGTGCGGCACGGCCGCATGCCCACAACTCGGTCCGTGGACGTGGCCCCCTTCGTGTCCGCCACAGCCCTTCCCCCCGCTGGTGCAACCCGCGGGGTTGGTGCCGTCCATAGGCAAAGCATGTTCCACAACCGACCCATCGGGCAGCATGTGGTGCAGGTGCCCATCGTGTAGGTAGTCAATGTGATCGCCATGTCGGATGCCTGGATGCCCGCATGCAGGGCCGTGTTTGTGGTCATGGTGTGAGTGAAGCGAGCAACTCATTCGTCGTCCTCCGAATCGGGGTTAGGGAAAGGCCCATCGAGTTCGTCAGCATGGGCCAGAGCGTTCGACACCAAACTCTTCACATGGTCATCGGCCAAAGTGTAATAAACGTGCGAGCCATCTCGCCGGCGTACAACGAGCCCTTCGGAGCGGAGAATCCGCAACCGCTGGGAAACGGTCGAGAATTTTTGTCCGAGTGTCGTCACCAACCCGCCAACACACACCTCTCCCGTCAGGAGTGCGTGCAGGAGCTGGAGCCGTGGGGCATCGCCAAGGGCACGGAACAACCGGGCAGCCCGGTCGAGAGCACGCGGGCTTGGGGTCGAGTTCGGGATGAGTGGCCCGTGTTCGTGAAGACAAACGACCGTTCGCTGGATTTCGTTACGCGGTTTCATCAATTCATGAAATAGCACAGATCAAACTGCTGTCAAGGGAAATCCCATCCAGCGTCCATGTCGCAACTTGTATAGGGTGGGGGCCTATGCTATAAGATGGCATGTCCCACACAATCCATCACAAGAACAAACTGCTGGCGCGTGTGCGCCGAATCCGAGGCCAGGTTCAAGGCATCGAGCGCGCACTTGAGAGCGAAACTGACTGTGGACAGGTCATGCACCTCATAGCTGGGGTGAGAGGGGCTCTGGCCGGTTTGATGGCTGAGGTCGTCGAGGACCATGTGCTCGAACATCTTGTCGATGCCGAGAAGCATCCGGGGGCTCTGAATGCCGATGCCGCCGAGCAATTGCTTGAGGTCATCCGTGCCTATCTGAAATGAGGTTAGCCATGATAGAAAGCAATGGCGTCGCTCGTGCGCCTTTCCATAGCCATGTATTCCTCGCAAAGGGACACGAGACGAGCGAGCGAAAGACATGGGCAGTGATTTTGCTTTGCGGGGCAATGATGGTGGCAGAAATTATCGGGGGGCTGCT
>DASZJS010000990.1:0-2038 GCA_035947935.1 Gemmata sp.
ACAACGGCCAGTGGAAGCTGATCGTCAACAAAACCCTGATGGCCGGCGCCCGCCACATCTGGGGCGTGGGGGTATCACCGGACGGTATTCGCGAGGGCGCCACCACCGATGATCCGGCCACCGAACTGGGCCGCGCTTCGCTCACCATGGGCAAGCCGTCATCTCCGGTCGAAACCCTCAAGATCACGCTGTCGGGCGCCGGCGGCGGCAAGGGAAACCTGCTCATCGAATGGGAAAATGTGACGGCGTCGGCGCCGTTCACCGTGAAGTAGCGGTTTCCAGCGGGGTGTACTCCGCAAGGGTCGCCGCGCAGGACGCACTCGGCTCGCCGAAGAAACTACGGCTTGGCCATGTTCTCAATGTCCGTAAGTGGAAGCTGAGTGCCCAGAATTTGGCGCAGTGCTTCTTCCAGCACCTCATCCCTACCTGCGCGGATTCCCGTAATTGTGGGCTTCACCTCAACGTTCGGTACGATGCCAATGCGCTGAGTCGGTAGTTTGTCCGGATAGAATACGCCAATACCACTCACCATGCTGTGTAATCCTCCGGGCAGTGCGAACGGAGATACGTTCCCATCGGCCCCGGCAGTCGCACTGCCGACCACGATCGCTCCGGGAGCCACGCGAAACGCCATGCTGGTGTACTCGGCTTGGCTCATCGAACTATCGTCCACCAGGATCACCACCTTCCCGGAGTAATACGGCTTCTGCGGACTCAGGGAGACCGGGTTCGTCCAATAGAACGCGCCAGGATTGGATAGATCGCATTCGGTGAATCGCGCAAAGTGCGTATTGTTTTCTACGAGAAGCGATCCCAAAGAAAACACCATGAACTCAGAGGGATAATTACGAATGTCGATAATGAAGCCTTTGGTCCCGGCAGCTTGCTCAACATAATGCACGGCGTCGGCAGATTTCACGGAGGAGAGCTTCAGATAGGCGACGTCCTTTGAGAGGAGCCTAAACGTGAGACCGGGCAAGTCGTGTGGGTCATCTACGGAACCCGTCTTCGCGGGTGCAGTACGGGTGACCTTGAAATTCAGTTTTTCGTCTCCACGACGTACCGCGACGCTCGATTCTCCGCACTCGCCGCGGGTCATGTAGCGGGCAATGTTGAACATCCTCGCGCCGTCGTTCGAGGCGCCATAGTACGACGTCCAACTCTCGATCAGTTTGCCGATCGGGATGCCATTCAAACCGATGAGTACATCACCAATCTTCAATGCACCGTGATCATCTGGTGCGGCGGTTGGGAATCCGCTAATCACTGGCAGATTCTCGATGGAGCGCACGTTCACGGGAAGTTGGCACTTACCGGTTGGAGGCCGAGCCTGCAGAGAACTCCAGAGGTTGGCGTGGCCATCGTGGGCCTTTGTGATCAGCGCCATTAGCTCCAACTGATACGCCTCCGCGTTCTTTGCCGAGGCGATTCTGGGAATGAAATAGATCAGAATGTCATTCCACTCCTCGCCGGCAACGTCTCGATAGGGAAACCAGTATTGGACGATGTTCCAGAATCGAAGCAAGCTTAGGAGTTGGAAGCCCGCATCGGGAAACTTCAGGCTTTCGTAACCGAGTTCGTGATGGAACACGGGATTACCAGCGTCGGGAGATTTCGAGACGTAGAACTGAGTTCCGCGGAGCCGGTTGGCATAAATCGTCACCAAGCGTTGGCTGAGGTCGTCACCAAGCGAAGGCTTGCCCGCAATCCACGCGAGGTCGGGGCGAAAATAAAGGTCGCTCTCGTCCAGTTTCGCGCACTTTTCGCAGGCGGCGACGGGGCCTAAGCCATCGATCCATTTGACCAGAACAGCGTTTGCGGCTGCGCGATCTCCGGCCGAAAATACCTGAGGCATGACCCGCAAGAGTTCATAATCCCAATGGAATTGGCCGGTCGTCACCTTGGGATGGTGGTACTTAAGGAAACCCCAGACCCTGCCCAACGTGGCCAGATTCTCTACTTGGATCTTTGAAATTTCGCCCGATATCACAATGCCCGAGCCCCCATCGAACTGATGATCGCGTTCAAGAGCCGTCGC
>DASZJS010000991.1:0-3207 GCA_035947935.1 Gemmata sp.
CGCGGGACGTGATGGACACTGGGGTTTGCAAGGCATGCGCGAGCGCGCCCAACAGATCGGCGGGCAACTCGAAATGTGGAGCGAGGTCGGAGCGGGTACGGAGATGGAGTTGCGCATTCCAGGCTCCGTTGCGTACGGAACAGAAGGGAGCGGCGGATGAGCGCTGAGCGGCGCCCCATTCGCATTCTTTCGGTTGACGACCATCCCCTCCTCCGCGAGGGCGTCGCCGCGCTCTTGGCTAGTCAACCGGACATGACACTGGTTGCCGAGGCTTCCAACGGCCGCGAGGCCGTCGAGCAGTTCCGAATTCATCGTCCTGATGTAACCTTGATGGATTTGCAGATGCCGGACATGAACGGCGTCGACGCCATGATCGCGATTTTCGGCGAATTCCCTATGGCACGAATCGTCGTCCTGACGACTTACACGGGAGACGTCCAGGTGTTGCGCGCGCTCAAAGCCGGCGCTCGGGCCTACCTGCTCAAGGGTCTCCTGCGGAAGGAGCTTCTGGAGACCATTCGTCTGGTTCATGCCGGGCAAAAGCGGATAGTGCCCCAGGTAGCCACGGAACTTGCCGAGCATGCCACCGATGACGCCTTGTCTTCACGGGAAATTGAGGTGCTGCGGCTGATTTCGGGCGGGAATGCCAACAAAGAAATCGCCGCACAGCTCTCCATCACGGAAGAAACCGTGAAGGGTCACATCAAGAACATTCTCGCCAAACTGGGCGCTAACGATCGGACTCACGCCGTTACCATCGGGCTGAAGCGCGGGATCATCGACCTCTAGGCCCCTCGAAAGAGGGGTTCGCGCAATCTGCTTTTTAGGGTTTCGATCTGTTCTGGATATCGATAATCTAAGAACGGGATCACTTGTGCAACGGCTTTTCTCGACATTTCCCGAAGGCTGGCCTGGAACTGGCCTCCTATTCTTGCGAGCGGTAGCAGCTATTCCATCTGTTCAACATGGGATTGCCGGGCTCTTGGTAACACCTCTGCCGATTCTCGTCGTCCCACAATTAGTGGCCGCGGTCGCTGCGGCGCTGTTGCTGGTTGGTTTCTCGACACCGGTCGCCGGCGTGTTGATGGCGGTGGCGGAAATGTGTCTCGCCTTCTCGCATTCCAACGACCCGTGGATACACATCCTGCTCGGCGCGTTGGGCGTGTCACTGGCTATGCTCGGACCGGGTGCGTGGTCCCTGGATGCGCGCCTATTCGGGCGGAAGCGCATTCAGATTCCGCAGCGGTAAGCAAAATTCCACTTTATAAAATCCGAGTGACGCAGAACAGCCGATCGCCCAAGACTGTAAGAAAACCGGTGTGTCCGGCAAGTGTGTGGTTAGTTCAATGCCCCTCGAAAGTGGTACTTTCCGCCATCACGATCTAGCTGGTATTCGGGCCTTCCATCGAGGGTTGTTGAAAAACGGTGCCCCGTCCAGAATGAGAGTGGAAAGTGAAATTCTGCCGGAAACGCCGGTTGCACTTGGTCAGAAATGTTTTCTTGGAAAGGTTGAAAAGATGCGTTCCGATAACGTCGTCGCTTTAAGAGGACCGAGGGGGGATTCACTGTGTCGTTCGTCGCGGAACCGCGCGGTACTGCCGTTCACGACAACAACAAACGCCTTCGAGCCCTACGTCGCACTTGATCAATACCTGGAGTCGCAGCATGATGCGCGAGAGAGCCGGGATGGTTTTGAAGGCATCGTCGGATCGAGCATGGCGCTTTGTGATGTATTGAAGCAAATTCGCACAGTGGCCCCGACCGACTCCACCGTTCTCATCGAGGGAGAAACAGGTACAGGCAAAGAGCTCATTGCGCACGCCATCCACGCTAACAGCAGGCGCCGCGATCGACCGTTCGTGAAGTTGAACTGCGCGGCGATCCCCCTGGGGTTGCTTGAAAGCGAGCTCTTCGGTCATGAGAAGGGCGCGTTCACAGGCGCCGTGGCGCAGAAATTGGGCCGTTTCGAGGCGGCGAACGGCGGCACGCTGTTTTTGGACGAAATTGGCGACATTCCACTCGAATTGCAGGCGAAACTACTGCGGGTTTTGCAGGAACAGGAGTTTGAACGGTTGGGCAGCACGTATACGCATCGCGTAAATGTTCGTGTCGTGGCCGCAACCAATCAGGACCTCTCAAGGCTGGTCGCCGAAAAGAAGTTTCGAATGGATCTTTATTATCGCATCAACGTGTTTCCCATCGCCCTTCCGCCGCTCCGCCAACGCCTGGAAGACATACCGATGCTGGTGGCGCACTTTGTGCGTACATACGCCGAACGTATGACCAGGCAGATCGAGAAGATTACATCGGATGCCATGGAGGCGCTGGTGCGCTATCCATGGCCCGGCAACATTCGAGAGCTGCAGAATTGCATCGAGCGGGCGGTTATCCTGACCAACGGGAATACTCTGCAACTGCCCCCATTGCCTTCGAACGCGGCCGTTCTGACAGGACCCGTCACCCTGGCTGATGCGGAGCGGGATCACATCCTGACTGCGCTGCGCGAGAGCAATTGGGTTGTGGGCGGTGCGGCCGGTGCGGCGGCGCGTCTTGGTGTCAAACGGACCACCTTGATCAGCAAGATGCGCAAACGGGGCCTCTCGCGTGCTATGGCTTATGGGGCTCACTAACATGAGACAGAGCTATAACTTCTTGATTGATTCCGAATTGTCCGGGCATACACTCTTTCTCAACGGACAAGAGATCGCGCGGTTTGCCACCCTCGACGCCGCTGAAGGGGCGGCGAACAAAGTCGCCAACCGCGCGGTGCCGGGCGCCATCCTGAAGTTCGAGCTGGACTTTAAGTGGACGCTTACCGATCTGGAGATCCGCGCGGCCACGTTGGAGTGGTAGAGCGGACAGGCAACCTACTAACAAATCTATTAATTTGCCCTTCCCCGGTGCCATCGGATCGGGTTGGAGGTTCTTAAGGAAGAGAACTTGTGTATGTGGATAGGGAAACTTGCACCTGATCAACCCGGTCATTCCGCTTCGTACGCCTGCAGGCATCTGTCGGGGCGTCGAATGTCTCTCATTCGACACAGGATGTCTCACAATCGTCTGAACGATCGAGGCACTATTTCTTTCCCCCTAGGGTTTCAACGAAATCCGGCCTTCCGCCGGTCACGGCGCGGCACTGGAGCCGCAGTTGCGTATTCCCAGGTGATGAGAAGAGGTTCTGTATGTGGATAGTGAAACTCGCGCTCT
>DASZJS010000992.1:0-9779 GCA_035947935.1 Gemmata sp.
ACCGAGCGCGAGCGTCCCGGCCAGCACGAGGGGCATAAACATTTGTGAAAACCTACTGCTTGGGTCAGTTGGGTCAGATGTCGTTTTCAACATCTGTGGCATGGCTGCGATTGGGAGAAGCAACGATCTCGCAGCCTATTACTTTTCGGTCAGTTGTGGGGACGGAATTGAATCTACGTGATGTAGGGGAAAGGGGTTGCATATTGCAATATTGCAGATTGCAAGGTTCGCGTATGGATCAGAATTCTGGGGATTTGGTGAAGAAAGAAACGAGAAGCTGGGATGTTGACGTGTTCTGCACACTTAATCCACCCACCAGACAAAACCGTCCTTGCGTTTTGCCGGGTGGGTGATGAGAAATCTTACAAACCGCGCAACCTTCGTTGTTTATCAGTCCGTGATGTTGGAGAGGTAATCCTCGTATGTCTTCCGAGCGTTGAACTCTTCTGCCATGAGCTTCTTCAGCTTTTCGGTGAGGATATCGATCTCCTTCGGAACTGCTAAAAATCGCTGCCTTTGAGCCCCAATGGGCAATACACACAATGTGAACCTCTGGGAGTCAACTGGAGTCGCGGACATCACTCGCGTTTCTGTTTCTGGAACAAATCCAGGAAACGGTCCTCGTATTCCTTGAAGAGTCCAAGACGGTCGAGTTCCCGCTTCAACTCAAACGCCTTCGATCGGTCCTTGGCTGCGGCCTGAAACATCTCCGCAATTCGGTCGCGGTCTGGCTCTTCGCCTTCAACTCCCTCGATCTCTACAGACTCCGGCTCGGATTCTTCATCCTCATCCTCGTCGTTCCCGCTGAATTGCTGGCCGTATTGTTCCTCCACCTGGGCAAGGAGTTCGCCGAGTTGTTCTTCCACTGCCTGGGCTTGTTCGGCCAGTTCACCAAGATCGAGTTTAATGCCTGAGATCGTTTTGAAGACTTCGAGAATTGCTAACGATGCCTTTGGGAACGGGAGCCGTGCAAAAATGTGCGGCATCTCTCCCAGGAAGCACACCCCGGGGAGACCCACCTCGGCTGCCGCCGCGAGCAGCACTCCGTTGAGCCCTCCAATGTTCCCATCTTCGAGCAACTCCAGGTCGAGCCGTTGCAATTCGTCAAGTCCTTCACGCTCGGTTACCGCCCCAAACACGCGAGATCGATGCTCGGGGTGCATCCGGGTTGCCATCGCAGCGAAGGTGAAAACGCGCTCGACCCCCACTTCTCGAGCAAACCCCATCACCTGACGGCAGAACGGAAATCTGCCGATTGGAGGCTGAGCTTCGCCCAGAAACACCACGAGATCGTGCTCCTTTTTCGGATCATTCCACACGAAGAAGCGGTTTCTCGCACGTCGGGCTGGCTGGATGATACCTTCCTTCACTTCGACGTGATCGATATCGAACAACTCACCGGATTCCAGTTCGGCAACAGCGGTCATACCGAGTTTGGAGAGCAGGTATACGCCGGCGTTCAAGGCAACATGACCCATTCCGGGCCAGACCGCCACCAACCAGGGGTGATGCAGTCGAAGGTTCTCCGGCACAGGACACTTCCTTCTGGGCAAAAGGTCAGAATAGCCAACGATGGCTCGAACACGTCCTACAAGAATCATACGCGATCGGGCATATGCAATGTGAGTCCCACGAACGCGAAAAGAACCAAACCGCTCAAATATGCAAGAATTTCGATATGATCCAAGTGAAGTGAAAAAACTTACTGCTTGCCGATCAGGTTCTGAGGAATCCGAAAGCGAATGAGCGTTGTATCACCGAATGGCCGGGTTGGTAGATCCAGAAGAAGATCCTGTCCCGAAGGCGGTACATCAAACGCCAGCATACATTCCATAAAGCGCCCCTGTTGAATGATTGTTTTCCCCTTTGGTCCCGCGTACTGCTTGGTTGCAATAAGAGTCCCTTCTGGAGTAGACAACACCGGCCCGTCCTCGCCAAGACCCTTCCAACCCAGGAACTCAAGCTCATTGCCCGCCCCAACATTCGTGAGCTTCAGCCCCACCCAAAGGTACCGCCCTTTGGTTCCGCTTCTTGCGTCCGATGAGGGATCGACACCGATCGTTGCGAAGGTGACCCCCACACGCACGCCTCCCTGCTGCCATGCTGCATCGCCTGCATCAATCCATTCGCCCTTCGGGTTTCCATCGCCTCCTGCCGTGCGAGGATTGGGACCAAGATCGGGCCACCAACCGTCGATCCCAAGTGTCCCGGGAAAGGCGATGAGGATCAGGAGGAGAAACCCATTCAGAATCGCCCCGACCCATCCCAGCCAGGCTCGCTTCTCCAGCCCCAACGCCCCAAAAGCAACGACAATACTCCCCAGGAGTGCGACAAGCACAGCGACTGGCCGCCCATACGGAAGCTGACTCAAAAGGAAAGCGACTGCCGCCGTACCCAGCGCGACCTGTGCCAGTCGGAGAGAATCATCCTGATGATTCTCTGTGGCGAGTGAGGGAGAGTGTGTGAGACTTGCTGCAGGTAAAGACGTTGCAACGGGGTTTGCCCCAGCTTCTTCCGCGCGTTGACCTGACTGCTCGGCGGAGGAGCTGTCTTCGTTATGTGGTATGAGTGGGAAAACCTCCCGACACTTCGGACATCGAACGGATTTCCCACGCTTCGCCGTTGGCGCACGGAGTCGGCAAACCTGACAGTGCGGGCAGATGGCGATGAATGGCATGGCAACACCCGAGGTGTTCAGTTCAGAAGAAACTCGGAATGGAATAAGTGGAGGCAACCAAGAGGCGATGAAGAAAAAGGATTCACCGCGGAGAACGCAGAGAGAAAAAGATTGTATTCTCGGTCTTTCCTCTGCGCTCTCTGCGTTCTCCGCGGTGAATCCTTTTTCTTCCGATCCGCACTTCACGCTAGAGAAGCAAAAACTCATCGGTATGCTTGCAATTGTGCTCCTTGCCACTGTTGTGCCGCCTGCCACTGGGCTTGCGCAGCCTGTGCCTGAGCGTACTGAAGTTGCGACTGCAACTGATAGATCTGCATCTGGGCATATTGGAGTTGCGCCATCATCTGTTGCATCTGGGACTGCCACTGGGCCTGCAGCTGGTAGTAGTAGTTCTGCTGGTAATTGCTCTGCTGTCCGTAATACGCCTGTTGCGGGTAGTTCGATTGTTGCGTGTAGTATCCCTGTTGTGATGGTGGCTGGTACATGGCGGACAGTTGCGTGGCCTGTTGCCCAATCGACCGCCCCATGCTACCACCCTGTCCACACCCTCCACTCATGCTCCCACCAGATTGGCCCTGACCATTGAACCCCATTCCATTTTGGTTCATCCCATAGCCACTCATTGCCATCCCGGACTGACCCCCTGAATAGCCGCCGTTCGCATACCCACCCCCACGCCCACCGCGGGCCTGGGCGATTGCCAGTCCGCCCAGATACGTCACCGTGCAAACCACCACAGCGAACATTGCCCATCGTCGTAGCGTCATGAGTTGATCCTCCAGACGAGCCTTGAGATATGTGGAATACGCGAGACGATTTCAGAATGGAGAGACATGAATCGCTCTTGCGGTCGATTTTCCGGCAGCCCCATACTACCAGGGAAATCGAGCCAGAGCGTGCCTTCCGAAGATCGTCCATCTCCACGCACAGAGAACCGACCAAGACCGCCGTGCATTTGAACAAGGCAGTATTGGCAGCGGTCGAGTGGCCCGTGAACCCGATCCAAAAACTCTGCTCTCTTATCATTCCGACACAAGGCCGCGGCGGTCGTGACCGAAACACGGCAAAGTGTTGTCGAAATGCGTCAGTAGGGACGGAACCGCGCACGGAACTTGCCCGGCGTGACTCCCGCTTTCTGACGGAATGTTACCGATAGATGGCGAACATCATGGAACCCCGTGGCCAAGGCGACTTCCTTCATGGTGAGGTCGGTTTCGGCCAGTAGGTGCTGTGCCCGATCCACACGTTCCCGGAGGAGTTCCGCCAGCGGACTTCTGCCCACAACAGCCCGAAAGCGGCGTTCAAGAGATGAACGGGATAGTCCACTTGCTGCGGCGATGTCTTCCACACCAATTCGCTTGGGGACGTTATCGCGGATGAATCGGAGTGCGGCAGCAAGAGCTGGTTCTGCAAGAGCCGCGGGATCAGTCGATTGTCGCGCAACGACCCCGAGCGGAGGAAATTCGATTCGTGGCGGCACAGGAATCGAAGCCACGATCGCATCGAGTATCTTTGCCGCTTCGTAACCGACGGCCGGTAGAGGCACACTGACACTGGAGAGCGGTGGTTGAGAGACATTGCAAAGAAACTCATCGTTCAGGCAACCCAGAATCGCAATATCCTGGGGCACCCGAAGCCCTGCAGCCAGACATGCTCCAGCGAGACGGTGAGCCAGCAAATCGTGGCAGACAAACACGGCTACTGGGTGCGGAAGAGTCGCCAACCAGGCGATCATCGTTCGCTCTCCGGCTTCGGCGGGCTCGAATGGTCGATCGAAACAGGACGGAGCCAGGATGGCCTCAAACCCTGCTCGGTTGAGTCGCTCGACAAAACCCTGTCGCATCAATCGACCTGCCAATCGGGACGGATTGCCAACGAAAGCGTATGCCCGACCTCGCAAAAGCATGAGGTGTTCGGCAGCCATCTTCCCAGTGGCGAGCGGATCGAATCCGATCTGAACAAACGGCAGATCATCCAGGTCTGAGGCGGTAACGACCACAGGGCCGCCCCATGCTCGCAATTTGTGAGCCGCATCGGCGGACTGGACCATTGCGATAACGCCATCCGGTTTGCCAGCAAGAGCAACTGAAACATCCTCTTCCGCATGGAAGGCGATCACCCACGACTTGTTCCCTTCGGCATAGCGATACACTCCGCGAACAATCTCCTGCCACGGCCCCAGTCGAAGTGGAAAGGACAGTGCAATCTGCTTCACACGCGGAGAATGTCTAGGGCCATCGGTCTGCTTGGTCGGTAATGGCGATAGAGCAGGAACCGAGGAGCGGATCATCCGACTGACCGAACTTGCTACTCTCGGGGGTTTCGACTTGTATAGCCCCATCGCCTTCTCCACCGAGAGCGCAATCGACGATCATCACCCGAGTGGGCTACGAGAGATTGCCTGAACGGTTGTGATGTATAGCTCCTGCGAGAATAAACCCCATCGCCCCATGAGTGAGGACAAGCCTCTTGTGTTGCTCTATCGCTCAACCGAGGAAGCCTGCGCAGAGTTCGCGTATTCCGGCTATATTGAGTGCGAATTGGTGGTGGATCGTTCTTGGCACTTGGATTGCATCAGAAGTGTATTGCCCATCCCAATTTGTCGATGTGTTGGAGGCTTCTCATGCCACACATTCACACGATTCTCCATCCAACTGATCTCTCCGAAACATCAAACGCGGCCTTCCGGTTGGCCTGTGCCCTCGCCCATGACTACGGTTCGGAGTTGCTCGTGCTGCACGTCTTTCCTCCTCCCTTCAACGGGGCAGAGGCTGTCGATCGCGACCGCAGCGATGACTTGGAACAAGATCTGTTGGATGAGCTCCATAAACTATCGCCGCAGGACACGACCTTAACGATTGACTACAGAGTTGAGGAGGGGTCACCGGCAGAAGTGATTCTGGATGTGGCCCGAGGATGCGATCTGATTGTGATGGGAACGCACGGTCGAGGAGGGATCGCCCGGGCGTTCATGGGGAGTGTAGCTGAGCATGTTCTACGGGAAGCAGCCTGCCCTGTGATAACTGTCAGGCCCACAGTAGCCCTACCGGCGGAAGTAACCGCTGGTGAAGTTACCGAGGACCACGACAATCTCAATCCTGTAGGTGTTGAAAGCGGAGGCTGAGTCTACCAGGGGTTTCGCTGTTGCTTCACCCTGGAAGCCTGTCTCAATCGGAAATGTTGGCGAGGTAATCCTCGTACTTCTTGCGGGCGGTGAATTCTTCTGTCATCAGCTTCTTCTGCTTTTCGGTAAGTTGATCGATCTCCTTTTCCTGGTCCGAGAGCTTCTTCAAGTAGGTGGTATACACTTCGGCTTCCTTGGGAGTCTCTCGCAAGTTCTTACGAATGCGATCTTGATCCGTGTTCAGCCGCGCTAGATCGGCACCAACCAAGCTCACCTCACGCTGAACGCCGTCCCATGCAGCCTTCAGAGCTATCGCCTCAGTCAACTGTTGTTTGAAGGCAGGGCTCGCTTCGGTCAGGCTGACGAGGTAGCGCATCTGTACATCGGAACTGTTAGAGAGCGTGACGCTCGTGCCGACATTCATTTCTTCCTTGACCGAAAAAGACTTCGTCTCGCCCGCCTTCACGGTCGTTTGGAAACGTAAGAACTCGGCGGTGTCTTCAACCGGCTTTTCGGTGTCCACGAGCTTGAAGCGTTGGCTAGTGCGGTTGGGATGCTCGATCAGAAGCGTGCGATCGGTCTGGCTGCGGTTGATGATCCGGTACTTCTTCTCTTCCTGCACCTTGATCTTTGTGGTCAGGATGCCTTTGAGCGCTTTCACCGAAGTGATCTTCTGCGAACCTTGCCCGTTCTGTGGATCGATTTCCACACCCAGATCAATGGCGTAAGAGACAATCCGTTCCTCGTTCGGCTGCACATCCAGAACGCGCGTATCGCCGACGTACACACTGCCCTCAAAGACGGTGATCGGTCCTTGATTCAAATGAACTCCACTCGTGTTTTTGAACTTTAAGCCCAACAGTGGGTGTGTCCGCTGGACGAACTGGTTGTAGATACTGACGCGCTGACCCTCGATTTCCTTACCCACAATGGGCAGCATGGCACTCTTTTGACGTGCGAGTGAAACCGGATGGTCGATCGTGTACTGGAAGAAATCACCCAGCACACCTGCGGTGGCTGCGTTGCCAACGCTCCCCGTGCTGATCCGGTTGCCAAGCTCAGCAGCGGTAGCCTTGGCATACGCGGCATCCCCAGATAATCGTGCCCTGGCTATTCGTGATCGCTCTAACTGGACTCGCACTGGGTCATCAACTGGGCCTTTGGCCTCGGCTTTGTTCAGCCCCAAGCGAAACATCCTCTCCTTGTCCTCATTGAGCTCCTCGGTGTCGTTGACTGCTCTTTGAAGTTGAGCCATCTCTGCCAGGGCAATGCCAGCGGGGTTATCTTCTCGCCCAAATCCACCACGGTAGGTGACAGGCCGTAGGGATGCGAAGAGTTCAGGTTCGACCACCGGACGATTAACATACAGCGGGTTGTAAAGGTCCATCTGGAAGCTAATTGGACGCCCAGAGATCAGAGCCATTTTCACGCCGGACCAGTCTTCATCCGTTGGATTCTCGACCATTGCCCAGCCTTGCAGATAGGGTTTTGCTTTGTCTGCCAGGACAAGGCGATAGCTCGTCTTCCAGATCGGTGCTTCGACGACATACCCCACTTGAACCTTCCGTTTTCCGTCGCCCGCGAAGTGCAATGATACCGCTTTCTTCTGGCTATCGTGACTCAACGCCAACACATCGAGAGCCCGGCGGAATTCGGACTCGATTATCGGGTTGGCAAACTTCAACTGTTGAACCTCGGGCAACTTCACGCTCCGAAGACCCTCGGCACACCACAGATTAAGAACATCGACATCAATCGGCGCGCTGCCCTGTGCGATCTTCTGTTTCTCGACGCCGATAATTACCCCCGAGAGCTTTCCCGGCTGATTGGAAACGCCCGGGCTGAGGACAACCTCCACACGCTCACCACGCATCTGCGAGACAATTCCCGCGAACGTCGGGTTGCCATTCAGGTTGATCGCGAAGCTGGATAGTGTTCGGGTGATCGGCTCGCGGCTGTCATAGGAAACTGCCGCAATTCGCCCGTTATTGAAATCTTCGAGAACCATACTCTTGAGCAGGTCATTGATATCCTGCTCCGGAAATATCAAATCGACGCGAGCGTCATCCACCACCTCGCCCGAGCGGCTGAAGTAGCCAACGCCGCTGTTGAACAGCACCACCCGGGTAATCGGCAGGCTCACCGCTGGCTTCAGGTCTTGTTTCGCGGTGGCTTCTCCTCCCGCACCGAGTAACTTATCGGCACTCACGCCCGCACAAATCCCCAGAGCAGCCGCCACTGGTACAAACCACAAGAGCTTCCGTGTCAACATGGCTGAACCTCCCCCATGATGCCCTGTGATAGGGCGGATGGAGCGGACGTGTTGCCCGCGACCCGGATAGATGGTAACCACAATCGAAAGCCCGGGGCATCATCAAAAAATCTTGCAGCGATACGACCCGAAAACTCATCTCTCAACTGGCCAGCATCGGCCACTGTGCCTACGCCCTTTCTATGTCCATCCGAATTCATTCCTCCCCTCACGGAACCAATCCCATGCCATCCCATTGCCGCTGGGGCATCCTCGGTACAGCAAACATCGCCCGCAAGAACTGGAAAGCCATCCGCCTGGCTGGCAACTCAACCCTCACGGCCATCGCCAGTCGAGATGTCGCCCGCGCCAAAGCATACATCGATGAATGCCAGTCCGATGTCGCCTTCCCAACCACTCCCGTTGCCTGTGGAAGCTACGAAGACCTGCTCAAACAGAGTGATGTCGATGCCGTCTACATCCCATTGCCAACCGGCATTCGGCGCGAGTGGGTGATTAAAGCTGCCGAGGCCGGGAAGCACATCCTCTGTGAGAAGCCCTGCGGTTGCACGACCGCGGATGTTCGGGCGATGCTCGATGCCTGCAAAGCTCACAAGGTGCAATTCATGGATGGGGTGATGTTCATGCATAGTGGCCGGTTGCCCCAACTTCGGAAGGTTCTCGATGATGGCGAATCCGTTGGCACTCTTCAGCGAATTGTTTCACAGTTTAGTTTCGCGGCCCCGGACGAGTTTCTCCGGAGCAACATTCGAGTCAGCAGCGATCTCGAACCGCTCGGATGTCTCGGCGACCTCGGCTGGTACAACCTTCGCTTTGCGCTGTGGGTCATGAAATACCGTTTACCCGAACGTGTGAGCGGGCGAATACTCGCGGAACATGGTTCGGGCAAGACACCCGTTCCAATGGAATTCTCCGGCGAACTGTTCTTCCCTGGCGGCGTGAGCGCTGCGTTCTACTGTGCGTTCCGCACAGTGAATCAGCAATGGGCACATATCAGCGGGACGAAGGGGGCGATATCGATCCCCGACTTCGTGTTGCCCTTTTATGGCTGTGAGTCGGGATTCGAGGTGAATCAGCCGTTCTTCCGAGTGGATGGTTGTTCGTTCCACATGGAAAGCCACCCGCGACGATTTGCCGTTCGCGAATACAGCGAGGGCGTTCCCGGTGCGCAGGAGGTCAACATGATCCGGACGTTCTCGGAGATTGTGACATCCGGGAAGATTGACCCAACCTGGGGCGATATCGCTTTGAAGACTCAGATTGTTTTGGATGCGTGTCTTCAGTCCGCCCGAGCGGGAGGCAGCTTGGTGGATGTGAGTAAAGGGTAGCACTCCGGTCGCTAACGCTCCCGGCTCGCCTAAAACGTTCATTCCGAAAGGTCTTAGGCGAGCCGGGAGCGTCAGCGACCGGAGTGCGACACGATTCCAATTCGCCAACCTCAATCGTGAGTGCAGTAATCTGCTATTTCTTCTTTTTCTTGGCGGGCTTTACTTCCTTATCCTTCTCTTTGGCCTTCGGCTGGGGTGTCTTGGCCTCCGGTGCCTTCGCCTTCGGAAGAGGTGGCGGAACTGGGATGAGAGTTGAGGGTGGTAGCCCGACAATAAAACCTAGCGTCTTCAGCTTGGGAGCCAACAGATCGCCCGCGGCAACTGCCTCCGCTGAATCGACGCGAGCCGAGGCAATCGCCGAGTACCAGAACCGCTCCC
>DASZJS010000993.1:0-3318 GCA_035947935.1 Gemmata sp.
CTGGCTTTGAATACCAAGGGAACCCACCTGTATTCCGCGAACGAAACAGATCGGTTGGGCGAAAGCAAGGAAGGCACAGTCAGTGCTTTCGCCATCGACCGAGTCGATGGGAAATTGAAGCTGCTCAACACCGTCCATTCGGGAGGTGCCGGTCCCACATTTGTGAGCATCCACCCATCCGGGCGGTTCGTGTTGGTGGCCAACTATTTCGGAGGCTCGGTCGCAGTGCTGCCGATTCTTCCCGACGGGTGTCTGGACGCCGCCAGCGATATCAAGAACGATGCCGGCAAGATTGGCCCTAACAAGGCAACCAACGCTCCAGCAGGTAGCTTTGCCTTCAGCGGACACGATCGGACCCACGCGCATATGATTCAGACCGATCCCTCCGGACGTTTTGTGCTGCATGTGGATTTGGGTCTGGATAAGATCTTCGTCTGGAAGTTTGATGAGAAAAAGGGCGCGCTGGCATCGAATGAACCGGCAGCCGTTTCGCTGCCGCCCGGTGACGGACCCCGGCATTTCCATTTTCACCCCAATGGCCGTTGGCTCTATTCCATTCAAGAGGAGGGCTCGAACATCGTCGTGTTTGACTACGATGCCGCAACGGGTAGGTTGGCCTCACGGCAGACGATCTCCACCCTGCCGCCCAAGTTTGCTGGCAGTAATTTCTGTTCCGGAATCCTGGTTTCGGCCGATGGCCGGTTTGTCTATGCGGGCAACCGTCTACACGACAGTATCGGCATCTTTTCCATAGGCCAAAACGGCACCCTGACATTTGTTGGGGAAGAATGGACACGTGGGAACTATCCGCGCAGTTTTAGCTTCGATCCTACTGGCCAGTTTCTCTACTGTTGCAACCAGCGCGGCGATAACGTCACGTCCTTCGGTGTGGATCGAAAAACCGGCGGTCTCAGCTTCACTGGCAATTACACACCCGTAGGCAATCCTTCTGCCATCGTTTTCCTCGACCTTGCAAAGTCGGGTTGATCCGGCGATTGCTGCATCTACCCAGCGATCTGATTTCGGTTGGCCGAAATCCAAACGCAAATCACTCGCTGGCACATGCCAAACGCTCACGATTTCTTGGAGATGAGCGATAAATCGTGTGTCCAACCGGTCGGTTCCAGTCGTGTGCGGTTGCTCCCGTCCTGAATCCACAGTCCTGACTCGATACACTCGCCAATCTTCACCAGTCCCGCAATAGGTGGGTTCTGCAACAGTTTTTCACCATCCGCAGGTGAGACCGCGAAAACCAGCTCGAAATCCTCACCGTCGCCAAGAGCATGCTGCAGAGGCGTTTTGTTCGATGTGCGGCTTAATTCCTTCGCTGCTGCGGAAACCGGGATCGCATCGGCAAACAGAACGGCCCCGCAGTGGCTTTCCTCCAGGATGTGATTCAAGTCTGCCGAGAGGCCATCACTGATATCGCACATCGCGCGAATCGCGATTGCAGCATTCAGAGCCAGGGCTTCTTTGAGTCGTGGGGTGAAGTCGAGGTGATGTCCGAGGATGCTCCCTCCGAGCGCACCGGTGACGAATATCCAGTCACCTGGATGGGCACCCGATCGAAGAACCGCACCACGTTCGGTTGCCTCCCCGAGAACCGTAACCGAGATGACGAGCGGCCCGACCCACGAGTTTGTATCCCCACCAACAATCGGAACTTCAAAGGCATCGGCCGCATCGCGGAGACCGTGGTACAACTCCTCCGCGAACAGACGGGGATCACTCCCCGGGCTCAGTCGAGGCAATGCAACACTGACCACTGCTGAGGTCGGAATGCCAGCCATCGCAGCAATATCGCTCAGATTGGCTGCCATCGCCTTCCGTCCGGCTCGCCGCGGGCCAACTTCGGAGATGATGAAGTCGGTGCCATCCATCAGCATGTCGGTCGTGATGAGCAGCGGATGGGTAGGTAGTGCCACTACAGCGCAGTCATCTCCAGGGCCAACCAGAACGCGCGGCGACCGCGGTGTTTGTGCCCTGAGCCAGGAAATGTAGCTGAATTCGCCGATCATGCTTGACCCATCCAAAGGCAGTGCTAAATGTCTGGCTGACCCTTCTCGTGCAGAGTTTCACCGCGCGGCTGTTGTTTCAGTTGGTTAACTGTTCATTTGTTGTAAGCTATTGTCAACAATTTCGGTTCTGCGCATAATTCATGTGGGACCATTTTTTCGAGATCATCCGAATTTTCCGACCAAGTGAATTCTTTTTCTCGCCCGGAAGTAAACTCTGTTCTAGACTCGAAGGGCAGGGTACTTCCTAGTGTTGGGTGAATGGAGAATCGGAAGCCGCCATGTCCACCCCCTCCCCGATTGACACGTTCGACGATTCCATGCCAATCCGCCCACTTCCACTGGTCCACAAGATCTTTGGGGAGCCACGGTTCCATTCCGATGGCGACGTCGCTGCGATTGCGTTCGCAGCCGATGGAACCCTTTGGTCGATCGATGAGGCCGGGCTGCTCCGCCAGTGGTCGCCCGAGGGAAAGTCTCTGGCCCGACACTTCCTCTCGGATTTGGAAACCCTCTGGTGTTTCAGTCCCACAGCGAAATTGCTCGCAAGCGGTAACGATGACCTGATCCTGTGGGATGTTGCGACCGGACAGTTGATGAATCGGATCGAGCAGTCATCGTGGGTAACGGCGATTGCGTTCAGTGCCGATGGAAGAACACTCGCCAGTGGCCACGACGACGGATCGGCACGGTTTTGGGATGTCGGCACGCAGAAATTCCTGGGTGAGATCAAGGTCTGCCCGAAACCGGTGCCGGTTTCGGCGATTGCCTTTGCCCCTCGCGGCCAATTTATCGCTACGGCAGGTGAAGACAGAGTGGTACGCGTTTGGGATGAGTTCACCCACAAGCAGGTTTGTGAACTCAAAAGTCACACCGATCGAATCCCAGCGCTTTCCTGGAGTCCCGATGGCAGCCTGTTGGTTTCTGCTGGGTGGGACACCTCGGCTCGCGTGTGGCGTCCGCCACAAACCGACCCGCTGATCCTCCTGAACAGCCACGCTGACCAGGTTCATACGTTGGCGTTCAGTCCGGATGGTAAATACCTGGCTTGTGCAGATTCGGACTTCGATATTCACCTCTGGACCGATGCGGAACAAGCCGAAAAAGCCGAGCGATGTGCGGTTCTTCGAGGACACAACGACGAAATCCGCTGTTTGGCGTTCAGCTCGGATGGAGCGAAGCTTGCCAGCGCTGGGGCAGATCAGGTTATTCACGTTTGGGACGTGCGCGATGGGAAACTCCTGGCAGGGCCGAACGCCAAGGGGCAGCACGCGATTGCAGTAATCCCCGGGAACCCGCTCCG
>DASZJS010000994.1:0-9710 GCA_035947935.1 Gemmata sp.
CAACACGATGGTGATGTCTGTATTTGAACGGACCCAGGAGATAGGCATTCTTCGCGCTGTCGGCTGGTCGCGAGGACGGATTATATCGATGATCCTCGGGGAAGCTGTCCTGCTCGGGTTGGCTGCGGCCGCGTTCGGTACGGTTGGGGCAATTGCGGTGACACACCTGCTCACGCTATCGCCAAAAGCGAACGGATTCATAGAAGGCGGGGTGGCACCGGTTGTGATTGCTCAGGGCGTTGGCTTGGCGGTGCTGATCGCTCTGGTTGGCGGAGCGTATCCTGCGTTTCGCGCTGCAAACCTGCTGCCGACGGAGGCGATCCGCCATGACTGAACCCTGGGTGGACACACTGCTGTATGCCGATGGATTGCACAAGCTGTATCCAGACGGCAATGTGCAGGCGTTGAACGGCGTCACATTTGGGGTTCATGCGGGCGAATACGTTGCCATCACCGGCCCCTCGGGATGCGGCAAATCGACCCTTCTTAATGTGATCGGCGCACTCGACCGCTGCGACCAGGGAATGGTTTACTTTCAATCTGTACCGCTCTCGACTTACCGGGATCTGGCTCGTTTCCGATCTTTGCAGATCGGGTTTGTGTTTCAGTCATTCTTCTTGCTCCCAACCCTCACGAGCCAGGAGAACGTGCAAGTGCCGATGTTTGGCCGCGGGCTGGATGGGCGAGCACGCAGGCGCAAAGCCGATGAATTGCTGGAACAGGTCGGCATGACGAAGAGGGCGCGACATCTTCCGGTGCAACTGTCGGTTGGCGAGCGTCAGCGTGTGGCAGTAGCGCGAGCACTCGCGAACGATCCTCCTCTGCTCCTCGCTGACGAACCTACCGGAAATCTCGACACGGGGAACGCCGCGCAGATCCTCGATCTGCTTATGACTCTTCAGCGAGACCGAGGGATGACGCTTGTTGTGGTCACACACAGTCCGGAAGTGGCAGCGCGAGCCAATCGAGTTATTAGCATGCGCGATGGAAAGGTGATCGAATCTTCAGGCAGCGTTGCCATTCCAGCCAACCGGCAGAGTGATACCTAACGCTGTGGATTTTGCTCAGAGTCGTGTTGAAATGTTGTGGATCTACGCAAACAGATTCGTGTCCAGGAAGTCGTTGCGGAACTTGCCCTGTGGATCATAATCCTTGAGCAATCGCTTGAAGTCGGCCAGTTTCTCGTAACGCTCTTGCAGGACCGTAGGTGCCAGGGTGAACAACTTGCCCCAATGCGGTCGTGCCTTGAACGGAGTCAATTCCTTTTCGATCAGTGGTAGAACCTTGCGAACGGAATCCCAATCTGGCTTCCAGGTGAAGTGGATTGCCAGACTGGCCTGCTTGTAACAAGTGCTCATCCAATTCTCGTCCGCAGCAATGGTGCGGAGTTCCGAAATCATCAGGTGCGGGCTGACCTTGTCCTGCAACTGCTCGATCGCAAGAATCGCTTCAACGGCGCTCTTCTGTTGGACAAAATACTCCGATTGTAGTTCCTTGCCGCTGCTCGGCGTGAAGCCCATGCGGAAATGCGGCAACCGCTCGTACCACGGGCCGGGGACACCCATCTGCTCCGTGCAGTTTTCCGCGGACAACTCGGCGATGGGGTGGAGGTTTTTCGTGGCAAGCTTCGCCCCGTAAAACTCCTTCTTCGCATCCAGGGCGGCCCCTTTTCCGATCCGACGTTTGAGCCACACTTCGTTCACCCGTTTCTGCCGCCAGTCGGTGAACAGACTGACGCTGTAACCAGCGGACATGATGTCATCAAAGTGATCCTGGAGCTGCGCCAGGGGTAGGTTCTCGTAAACGTCTTGCCGCATTTCAAAGGTGGGCAGTAGGTCCAGAGTGATCCTGGTTACCACACCGAGGGCACCCAGATTGACGATGGCACCCGGAAAGACCTTTCCATCCTTGTCGCGGGAGAGTTCCAATACATCGCCACTCGCCGTGACGAGTTCGAGGCCAGAAACCGCTGTCGCCAAGTTTCCATTTTTGACGCCCGACCCGTGTGTTGCGGTCGCACAGGCACCAGCGATGGAGATGTGCGGTAAGGAGGCAAGGTTATGCAGCGCGAATCCTTTCTCGTGAAGGAAGGGGCACAACTGACCATACCGAACCCCAGCTTCGACTGTGACCGTCCGTGCTTTCGGGTCCAGCCCAATTGCCCGATCCATTGGCTCAACGGAGATAAGATTTGCCTTGCTATCGGCTATGCCGTTAAAGCAGTGGCGCGTGCCGAGTACTCTGACTTTGGCAAGTTTCTTGACAAGTCCCTGGACTTCTTCGACAGTTCTCGCTGGTGCCAACTTGTCCGTACTGTATTGGTAGTTGCCGGCCCAATTCGTCAGCTCGGCGTCCGGCTTTTCGCTCCCTCCGCGAGTCTCTAACGGCGTCGCTAACATAGCAGTAGTGAGCTTGAGGAATGTTCTCTTGTCCATGACTGCGAATCCTCATTTTGAAGGGGAGGTTATGCGTGAGCAGTCGGTGGTATGAGAATTCAATCGTGTTGGATGTGACCCCACATCCAACACCAGAGTCTCCCCATGCACTCCCCACACAACTTTACTGCTGCATCCCGTGATCCGCCACACACTTCCCCTAACTCTTCCCTGCCCTCGCAATCGCATTGAAGAACAACTTGAACGTGCCGTGCGGCTGCGCTCGAAACAGAATCTGCGGGCCAAAGAGTACGAGCCGACCCTTGCCGATCTCGACATCAACGATGGCCGTGCCACCATCGAGATGTTCTTGCCCAAAAGCCCATCCGCTCCGTAGCGGCGACTTGCCCGCGAACCACGCCACGCTGGTGAGTCCATTATTCTGGCTATCCGCTCGTAGATGGAATGTTGGGCTGTTGGCGAACATCACATCCACCTCGCCCTCCAAACCCCATGCCAGCGGATGCTCGGGGTTCACTTTCATCCGTAGGATCGAGGGTGGGACATAAAACTTGTCCCTGCCGAGCGGTTTCTCCTTTCCCTCCGCATCCTTCGTTACGAGATGGTTCGATATTGGCACATTGAGAAGTGATGCCAGGTGCGTTGAACTCCCAAGGGCAATAATGGTCCCGCCTTGCTCAAGGAACTTGCGAAGTTGTGGAACGGTCTTTGTGGGTGTGATGCTTCCGCGGCGACCGCGGAACTCCGCAGGCAGGCCGAGTTCATCAATTACACCAAGGTCAGGTGGCGGCTGATCGCCGCCGTCCATGCCACGGCCTGTGCCTGGTATCGCGCCATCCACCAGCACCAACACATCGAACTTCTCTCGCAAGCCCCCCTTGTCCAGTTCCGGAGGATAGACAATCTGGAACGGGAACTCGAACTGCTCCAGTAGCCAGCGAGTCCATCCCGAGGGCATCGAGCCACCATAGCGATCCAAGAGTCCGATGCGCACCGGTTTGCACACCACCGCTTCCTTGTCCGGTGCTTCCGTACTACCGAAGAACCGAGTGCCGAGTGTTGCAGCTATCTTCTGGAGTCTTGCGAGCGTTCCGTCCTTCCGGACGACAAAGAACATCCCTACCGAGTGCTTGACGCCCTGCGCTGTGAAGGGTTCCTTGAGACGTCGGACCTCTTCGCCCATTGCCAGGAGCATGTTCACCGCTCGGAACGAATCGTTCGCCTTGGTGTTGAGGAAGAAGCCCACAGCACCTTCATCAAAGAGTACCTTGGCCGATGGCGGGGGAATGACATCTTTGAGTTCCACAAACGGCCCATCGAACCCTTCGAGGATACGGTCGAACTTCACTCCCATCTGGTAGGCGAGTGTCCAGCCAGCGGCATCGTAAGGCGGGGTAGGCGGTGCGCCCGGGTATGCGAAGTCGTCAGGATGATCCTGCGGTTCAAACATATCGAGGACATGCGCCCGGAATGCCTGTGAAGACTTCACGACATATGACCCGGCCGGATACTTCTTACCACTCACTTCAAACGCTGCGGTCGCGCGGTACGCCTTGACTCCCGTGGCAATCAGGACATTCACAAACTTGGTGGCAGTGAGGAAATCCGGTTGGTCGGCCGGGAGAATGTATCCGCGTGCATCGCGCTTTGTTGGGTCGCGGAAGAACTTCTCGAACGCACCGGCTCCGCGATTCCCTTTGGCGGCTTCGACGATTTTCGGAGTAACAGTCCAGCTATCCCGGTTCCCGCGATCGATCGCCTTCTTGCCCATGAGCCAGATGTTGTAGAGCAACTGTTCCCGGTGCCGTGAGGCGTAGTCGAGTACCGCCTTGTTCGCGGTCACGGAGTAATCGACAGACCGCCGGAAATGCCACTCTTGCGGGACAACCGGTGCGAGATAGTCTGCCTTCGGTAGTTGCATCGCCGGGTTGAACGGGATGCGCATGGGAGTGGGGCTGCCGATCGTCTCGGTGAGTAGCCCGATCGTATTGTGGAAGTAGGCGGTGGTACGAAGGCCGCCGTTGAACCATGTCGAGTAGCGGGCACCTGAGCGACTGGTTGCACCTGGCTTGTCCTCAACGAGGAACCGCTGCATCATCGCTGCCCCGAGAGCATCGATACCGCTGATAACGAGTGGGTCTACGTTGTAATTGAACGGATCGCGGAACGGCGGGCAGAACAGCACCGTGCCGGGTGGACCCGCTTGATGGTGGTTGTACATGACTTGCGGGAACCATTCGCGATACATCACACGGTTCATGTTTTTGGTTTCGACCTGGGTATTGGCGTAGAAGTCCCTGTTGTTGTCGTGGCCGATGTACTTCTGATAGAGCCGCGGAAGCCCGGCAAACGACCGCTTCTTCGGATCTTTTTCCCGCATATACCAGTCTGCGATCAGATCCATCCCATCGGGGTTCGCATGGACGAACAGGATCACCACATCATCGAGGATTCGGAGTGTCTCTGGGTCGGTTGCGCTCAGGAGTTGGTAGATGGTTTCCGTCATTGCCTGAGCGCAGAGACTTTCACTCGCGTGTAACCCGGCATCGATCCACACCACTGCTTGGCCCTCGGTCGAGAGCGTCACAGCCTCTTCGGCCGACACTCCTTCGGCGAGTGCAAGCCGCCGAGCAATCTCTTGGAGACGCGGGAGTTTCTTGTGGTTTGCCGGGGAGGTCACAATCGCCATGATTTGCGCGCGGTGTTCGGCAGTATCGCCCATCGTCACGAGTTTGATCCGGTCGGATTCCTTTGCAAGCTTCGTCAGGTAAGCGGTGTATTGCTCGTAGTTAGCGAGGCAGTAGTCATCGCCCAGGTTGAAACCGAAGTGTGCTTTCGGCGTGGTGATGCGCGGTATTGGATCAGCGGCTCGGGCCTGTGTGAAGGCAAACACCAGCACGATGCCACACGCCAGACCAACGGGCGCGAACTGACGACGGGTCATCAGCAAAACTCCAAAGAGTATCCTATTGTTTCAGCAAGCAAGATGCTCATAAATGACGGCAATCTCGTTCCGCACTGCAAGAACCGCTTAGCTATTCAGGAGAGTCTTCTGCGTCCTTCCCAGCCATTTTGTCCACTTCATCCAATTTTCACAAGAAATTAAGGTTGCGAAGCGGTAATTGCTGCATTCGCCCCCTCATTAAGGGGGAAGAGTGCAAGCCTTTTCCATTGCCAAAGACATCGTGGTACCGAACCATAGTGCCTCCACCTTGGCAGTTGGTCGCTTGCGGAGTAGCATAACTTTACTTACCTTTCTCGCATCCTCCGGCCTTGGAAGTTGGCCGATGCCCAATCTCATTCTCGATTCCGTCGTACTTCAGGAATACCTTAATCGATGGCGGGCTGGCGACCGAGCCGCTGCTGACGATCTGCTCCGTATGGTGCTTGCACGTCTTGAAAAACTCGCCCGAAGGATGCTCCAGGCCTTCCCCAATGTCCGTGGCCTCGCCGACACAGATGATGTCCTGCAGAACAGCTTGATGAGACTTCTCCGGACTCTTCAACGAATGAAACCCGCAACCACAAGAGATTTCTTTAATCTCGCGGCTGTCCACATCCGCAGAGAATTGCTCGATCTCGCGCGGAGCCAACGTGGGAAAGGGACAGTCCCTCTCGATCTGGCCTGGTCAGATACATCCCAGACCTCGGAGCCAGCGATTCCGGATGCAATCGATGCCGATCGATGGGTTCTCTTTCACCAGGCTGTCGATCTCCTTCCCATCGAAGAACGGGAAGTGGTAGGACTGATCTTCTACCATGGCTGGACTCAACGCCGCATCGCAGAGTTGTTCAATGTGGATGAGCGAACAATCCGGCGATGGTGGTCCTCAGCATGCGAACGACTCAAAATGATGGTCGGAGTGGATTTCCTCGATCGCTGAGGAACGGTCTTACAAGTACGAGTCAATTCTCGATAACTGTTCACTGATTCCAGAGTCGAATTCAAAGTTAGCAATCGTGTAGTTGTTTCTACACACTGCTGCGTTCGCACACCCTAATGGAAAAGTCAACGGTTTCTTTCGCTCACTTTGAGGCCAAACAACACACATCAGCTCGGGCTTGCCAATACCCGAAGGTCGCCCTCTCGTCGGGTCATGCCGAGACGGTCGAGGTATTCGCAGATTGGCACTGCGTACTTTCGTGTCGTCCCGAGCAAGTCGCGAATCTCAGCCACCGTGAGACCAGACCCGTTGCGTAATCGCTCGATGACCCTTCGCCGCAGTTCCGTTTCGGCAGGTGTGGAAAGATAAATCTCATCCGTCACCCTCACCAGAAATCCTTCGGCAACCGCGACCTCGAAAATATCCTTCAGGGCTGCGGCATTTCCCCCGGCGTGGTTGGCAAACTCCTTTGGCTCCGGTGGCAGAAAGCCCGCTCGTGTGTGGGCATCCACAATCCGATCCTTCAGCTTCAGTTGATTCACGCTCAACTTTGGTTTGAAGTCCGCTCGGGCGATCCGCCGAGCATCGCCAACTACCTTCTTTGCTGCAAGCAGCCTGTCGGTCACCGCCTGGAGAAGTTGCTCATCCCCGATGTAATCGAGTCTCGCAAGTGCCCTTTGCCGATCGTGAGTCGTGACGAGAGAATTCTCGGCGTGGAGAGTCGCCAGAACACTCAGGATTTGAGCCTCAAGTTCAGAGACACGATCGATGTGAAGGAGTAACTTCCGACTCGGTGCGATCGTGAGTTCCACAAGTTGCCCATCTGCGCGAAGCCAATCAATCAGTTGTTCGACAGCGCCTGGTGGCACTCCTGCCCCGCGGATCAGGTCCGGCTTTTCCAACCCTCGGAACCCGGCAAACCAGATCGCAACGAGTGCCCGAAGTTCGATCTCCGGGGACCACAACCGTTCAAGCCGTTCCTGCGTTTCCAGATGCCGTCGATGAATCTTGCCCGCGACCGGCTGAAGAACCTGCCCACCTCCGAGAGTATGTTCGGCAGACGAATCGCGCAGGATAAAAGGCTGCCCCCAAACTGTTGTGACCGGATCGATGAGGAAGAGCTGCGCGAGTCCCCATTGCCCCGACTCCAATTGATTGCAGTCGAGTAAAGTGAGCGTTGCCATCACCTCCGCGGTTCCAACGTGCAAACGCACAGGGAGCCTATGTTTCAACGGTTTTCGATGATCGCGACTGGCGTACACGCGAACCGTGATGACTTTACTTGCAACAAGATAGCCGGGCGTACACAACTCCTGCCCCCGCCGGACTGTCTCATGGGACACACCGGCCAGATTCACACCGGCTCGCTGTCCACGCGATACCTCCTCGACGGTAAATCCATGGTTGTTGAGCGAACGAACTCGTACGCGCTCGATAGTGCCATCGCCCTTGTGCCAGTCCAGATCATCGCTCACGTGAATCGTACCCGAGGTGACCGATCCCGTGACGACTGTACCATGCCCCTGCACGATGAAGGCTCGATCTATCGGCAACCGAAACCATCCGACGTCCCGCTCGAAGTCGACTGCCCTTGCAGCAGTAGCTAATGCACTCTTCAACTGATCGATACCAAGTCCGGTTGTCGCCGAGGTTGGAACGATCGGCGCTTCCGCGAGGAACGAATCCTTAACCAATTCGCGAATCTCCAGCTCGACCACCTGGAGTGTTGTTTCATCAACAAGATCGGCCTTGGTCAGAGCAATGACACCGTGCTGGAGGCCAAGCAGTTTGAGAATTTCGAAGTGTTCACGCGTTTGCGGCATGATCGAGTCATCGGCCGCGACAATAAACAACACGAGGTCGATCCCCGTCGCTCCGGCAAGCATGTTTTTGATGAACCGCTCATGCCCCGGAACATCAACAATTCCCAGTCGGAACTCCCCCAGGTCGAGATGTGCGAACCCGATGTCGATGGTGATGCCCCGCTGCTTTTCCTCGGGCAAGCGATCGCAGTCAATGCCCGTCAGCGCCTTCACAAGCGAGGTTTTCCCGTGGTCGATATGCCCAGCTGTGCCGAGGATGAGATCGCGTCGCATGAGCTTCCTCCGATCGCCCTGGTAATTCTACAGGAGCGTGAAGAATACTCATAATTGGCAGTAAAACGTCCCCTGCACGCTTTCCATAGTGGCCAACTTACGAATGTCGCCGAAATAACTTCCTTACTATTGCGAATTCATCTTTATGAAACCTATTTGGCGAGCCATTACGGGAGTTGGGCCAATCGGCATGGAAGCTGTTTCGACCCCATTCATGAGGAGCATCAGGTTATGCGCCCGCGATACCTTTTGCCAGCAACCATCATCATCTTGGTAGTAGGCATTGCTTGCTCGATTCTGTGGTATATAACTCGCGAAACATTGCCGCCGGAGATCCGCATAGCTGCCGGTAAGCAGGGTGGTCTCTACCATACGTTAGCGACAGATTTCGCCAAACGGCTTGAGGAGCGAACCGGTCGGCCCGTTCGAGTCGTCGAGACGCCCGGTAGCGAAGCGAACCTCGCGCTTTTGCGAGATGGCGGTGCCGATCTCGCGATGATTCAGACCGTTTCATTAACGCCAAATGGCATAGCCGGAATCGCACCCCTCTTCCCCGAGCCACTTCATTTCATTGTGCGAAGAGGGACAGAGATACACTCGCCAGCAGACCTAAAGGGACACCGGGTAGCACTTGGTTTAGCCGGTTCGAGCATGCGCCAAAACGCCACTACTGTGTTATCCCACTATGGTGTTCCTTTGAAAAATATTAAAGACGAAGGGGACCACTTTGGCGCGATGGCTCAAGACAAGGGCATCGACGCCGCCCTCGTAACCACAGGCTGGATGAATCCTATACTTGAAGATTTGCTGCACAGCCAGGATCTGGAGTTGATTGGTATCTCCGACGCCGAGGGACTATCCTTGCGACATCCATGGTTTGCGTCCAACACCCTCCCGCGTGGCCTTTACCACGGCCAGCCGAACGAACCATTACGGACAGTTGCCGTCACAGCCCTACTCGCGACGAGATCGGATACATCCGACAGGTTGGTCCAGGAGTCATTGGCGGCTTTGTACGAGACAGATTTAAGAGCTTCTTTCCCGGCCGTCTTCTCCGCGAAGGCGGCCAAGGAATACGATGCCGCTGTGATGCATCCGAGTGTGGTGAAGTATCACGATCCATCAGTAGCCTTCAAACGGCTTTCACAGACCATGGAGATCATCTCGAAATCGAAGGAAGCGCTGTTCGGAATCGTGGCGGCGGTCATCCTGATCTGGGGTTGGATCCGTCGTCGTCGCGAACAAGCCGCTGCTGCTGCGGATCAGGTGCAGAAACAGAAACTCGATGAGTTCATCGGTCGAACGCTGACAGTTGAATTGGAACAGATGGAAGT
>DASZJS010000995.1:0-3965 GCA_035947935.1 Gemmata sp.
CGAGGTACTCATATTCACCGGGGGTATCTTCGGTATCATCTCCGACAATTTTGATGGCTCGCGACGCTTGCAGCCGATTCCCGGACGGGTCGACGAGCATTTCTAGGGTTTCATGGCTGGCATCGATCGTCCAGTCGTTGCTGTCGGGCGTTCCGATCACAAGCGAATAAGGCTGATTTTTCTTGGTCAGGTGGACGCCGCCTTCGCCCGGGGGAAGTTTAGCAACAAGAAGGACCGGCCAGACTCCGACGGGGATGGATTTCGGGTTCGGCAAATACCGAACCGTGGCCTGCACGTTCCAATACTGCGGAAGATCGCGCATCACTTGTGTGTTGAGTGCTGCCGCGGCGGCTTCCACAAGTGCAGCATCAAGCTCACCTGTTGTGTCAACGAGCCCGACTTGAATGACTGACATGGTCATGCTCCTTGGAGTTGAATGCGAGAAAAGTTCCGGTTAACCCGGGTTCGGGGATCGGCTGCAATGACCCATTGAACCCGGGCTCGGCAAAATGGGCCGGTGCAAGGCAACTGAGAGATTCAGCGTGTGTCGGATGCCGCGGAAACGCGATCCCTGATACTTGATGTCACACGTAAATGGGACGTTGTCGTTTGCGTTATTCCAGAAGACAAAGAATCAATTACAGGAGCAATTGTCTTATGCTTTTGGCTGGATTCAATGACCTAAACAGGCTATTGTGGCTCTCTTCAGTGAACCTTCACGATTGACTCCAGAGGTGGTCGCAAGATGACCACGTTGCAATCACTCGTTCTTCGCTGTTCTCACGCCCCGTTCCTTCAGTTTTCCTTATCGAAAACGGTCGCCATTCTTGGCCGGTCATCCCGTTGCGATTTTGTCGTCGATGACTCGAGTGTCTCAAGGCGTCATGCCGAGCTTCGCCTTGTGGAGTCGGAGTTGCAAATTGTGGATCTGGGAAGCCGAAATGGCACTTTCGTCGCGAACATGCGGATTCAAACTTGTCGAGCAAGCCCTGGTGAGATCGTTCGGTTCGGGAATATCAGTTTTACTCTGGCCGCCCTGGCTCCGTTGGAAGTGGAGACTGATGCCCCGAAAAGTTCAGAGGCCGCAATCAGGAAACGGTCTCATCCGTGGGAAACGACTCTGTCAGCCGCACAACACCGAGTGTTCAAGTCGCTTCTTGAAGGACTCCCGGAGAAAATAATCGCGAAGCATCTCGATTTGAGTCCGCACACGGTTCACAATCATACTCGAGCTATTTTTCGCTCATTCGGAGTTCATTCCCGCGCGCAGCTCATCGCCATCCTTTCGCACAGAATCGGGATCGAAGCTCCAGGGGAAACCTGATCGAACGAATGACGATCCGACAGGAAACACAACCGCCCCAGAATCCCGCCTGGGAATCTGGGGCGGTTGATCGTTTCGCTTTCACAAACCACTTGTTGTTGAGTACACCCGACAGGAGTTGAACCTGTAACCCTCGGTTCCGAAGACCGATGCTCTATCCAGTTGAGCTACGGGTGCAAAGTATTGGTTGTTAGGGCTAAATGTCGGCCAGGGATCTACCCATCACGTAATGAGGTGCCCCTTATCTACCAATTCTATCGCTCCGCATCCCGCCGTAAAGCACCCCAGAGACCGAACAAGGATTTCTCGCACGCGATGCACATGAGGACAAAATTACAGGCCCATCGGGCTCTTCCACATTGCGAGGCAGAAGAATGCTGGTCGGAGAGTCGAAGGCCACACAGGTTGGCGAGCACGCGTCTGTGATTGTTGAAATACTCAGGAACGAGCGGCGTTAAAGAGGATGTAGCACGTCCCAGAGCCTGTTCTTTCACTCTTGATTTAATCGAGATACGAAGGAGACGACGATGACCACGACACGATCCGCACTGACCGGACTGTTCATCGCGTTTTGTCTGCTCGCGGCTCCTTCCCATGCTCTGGCTGCCGATGGGAAGTTGAGCGGTAACGTCACGCTGAACGGCAAGCTGCTTGTCGAGGGGAAGATCACCTTCCACATGGCCAACGGCCAGTTTGTCGGCTCGACCATCAAGGACGGGAAGTACCTCATCGATCGCGTGCCCGTCGGGAGCTTCAAGGTCACCGTCGAAGGGGAAGGAGTCCCGGTCGCGTTCGCGTCTGCGAAAACCACGTCGCTGGCGGTGGAAGTTACGGAAGGGCCGACTAACCTCGACTTCAACATCAAGTGACCCGCGACTCCATTCAGGAGAGAGACGAGAAAAGGAAAAGCTCCTGTTGTGCAAGACCTGCCTTTGGCATGTTCAAAAATTGGCCTTGAATCTTTTTTGTCGAAGCACAATACTCCGAGTTTGTGTTCCTGAACAAGGAGGTTCCGGGCCATGATCGTTTCAAACCTATCTGCTCTCATCCATGAAATCCCGACCATCGACATCTCCGAAGCGAGGTGGGCGGTCGAGTATCTATCCCTGATGATCGAGAAACTCGATCCAGAATCACCAGTGACACTCATTCTCCGACAGACCCGCCGAGAACTCGCGAGTCTCGCTCAGAGCATGAGTGCTACTGTAATCGGACCAATTCGCATCGCTGCATAGCCACGTTCTGGAATCGATCGGCCGCAAGTCCATGATCCAGACCGACTCTGTCTCGACATCACTCGCCCAGGATCGCGACCCGAACGGGATGCGCTCTCTCGGCAAACTCGAACGCCGCGGTGGCCGAGTCGAGAGGAAAAGTGTGCGAGACCAATTCCGCAAACGGGAATCGGGTGTGGTTACCCGTTAGAAACGCGATCGCTGAGACAAGGTCTGTTGGCGTGTAGTTGTGGATGCCGGTCACCGTCAGACAACTGCGAACCATCTCCTCCGGCAACACAGGTATCGGTTCGGTTGGCGACACTGTTCCAACCCACACGGCCGTTCCACCTATTCGCAGCACTTCGAGCGAGAGCATCGCCGCGACTGCGGAGCCACTGAGTTCGAGTACGAGGTCTGCGCCGCGGCCATCGGTTTGTTCTTTCGCCTGTTCAGCCAGCGTTTCGGGCTTCGTGGTGTACGTGGCCCCGAATCGCATGGCCTGTGCCAGCCGCGTATCGTCCTTGTCGCAGGCTATGACGGTGTGACCATTCGTAGCGGCCCAGGCACAGGCTGTAAGCCCAAGCATACCGAGTCCGATCACAACAACGGTTGAGGGAATTGAAGACGAGATACTTTCCCGCGCGCTTAGCAAAGCCACTCGCCAGACCGCCGCAATGGTTGCCGTGGCACAACCAGCCGGGGCAGCAACCCGATCCGGCAATCCGGTTGGAACTTTCACAAACGCTGTTCCCGAAAGCAGGTGGCAGTGCGTTGTCAGTCCGCCGAGCGGCCCCTGTTCCTCGGCAACTCGTTCGTGGCCATATTTTCGGAGCGAGTCGCACTTCTGGGGCAATCCGTGGTTGCAGAAGAAACACCGACCACAGGAGATGGCCACAGACCATACTACGCGATCGCCGCTTTGCAGCCGCTCTCCGGCCACATCGAACAATTCGCCGTTGAGTTCCTCGATGACGCCGACCGGTTCGTGTCCGAGAACGCAGGGCGAGGGGCCGGTTCGTCGACCGGCAAAAGTGTGGAGATCGCTTCCACAAATGGTGCAAAGCGAAATGCGGACGAGAGCCTCACCGGGGGCCAGCTTCGGTCGGGAAAAGCACTCGAATCGAAGTGGTTGACCAGGCCCATCGAATATCGCTGCGCGGATCATTCTGTTTACTTTTTCCCAAACTCGATGGCGTTGACCAGATTCAGGTCTCGGTTGCCGATGGCTTTGGACTTGTCGGGTTTCGCAGCCACAGTGACTGCAACCTGATCCCCTTGTGGACCTGCGAGAAGGTAGAAAGTTTGAACCACCGGTACATCTTCCATCTTCCCTTCCACCTTCAGTTGGTAGAGCCAACGTCCGCCCGGGGCTACGAGTTCGCCGTCGAGCAGTGTTTTTCCGGGGGTCCATCCCGGGGCACTGG
>DASZJS010000996.1:0-1657 GCA_035947935.1 Gemmata sp.
CAGATAGGGCACCATGTTGTATCCGTCGAGATGGACCTTGAAGGTCCTGGCGCCGACCGTGCAGCCATTGAGGAGCTTCTTGGCAACGTCCGGATCACCGGCGGCGGCGAGCAGGGTCGGGAACATGTCGATGTGAGAGCCAATACCGTTGAAAATCGAACCCGGCTTGATCTTGCCGGGCCAACGCAGGAAAGTCGGAACGCGCCATCCGCCTTCCCAGTTGGTGTCCTCTGGGAGCGGAACGGTGTGTTGGCGCCATCCGGCCAGGTGTCGTTCTCGGGGCCGTTATCGGTGGAGTACATGACGATGGTGTTGTCGGCGATGCCAAGCTCATCGAGCTTCTTCAGCAACTCGCCGACTTGCTCGTCGTGGGTGACCATCCGATCGCTGTAGTCGTCCTGCCCGCTTTTGCCACGGTTCTTATCAGCGAGGTGGGTCCGAAAGTGCATAGCGGTTGAATTGTACCAAAGGAAGAAGGGCCGGTCCGCCTTGGCCTGCTTCTCCATCCACTCCAGAGCGCGTGCGGTGACCTCCTCATCGACGGTTTCCATACGCTTCTTGGTCAACGGGCCCGTGTCCGTGATCGTCTGGCCCCCCTTGCCATCTGCAATGCAGTGGAGCACGCCGCGCGGTCCAAACTTCTTCCTGAATTCTGGATCCTTGGGATAGTCAGGCAGTTCTGGCTCCTCCTCAGCGTTCAAGTGATAGAGGTTGCCGAAAAACTCGTCGAATCCGTGCATAGTAGGCAAATATTCGTCGCGGTCGCCCAGATGATTCTTGCCGAACTGACCAGTGGCGTAGCCGAGCGGCTTCAAAAATTCGGCGATGGTCGGGTCTTCTGCGTGCAATCCGACCGTTGCGCCCGGCATGCCGACCTTGGTTAGGCCGGTGCGAATCGGATTCTGACCGGTGATGAAGCACGCACGGCCAGCGGTACAGCTCTGCTGGCCATACCAATCGGTGAAGGTCGCCCCTTCTTGCGCGATACGGTCGATGTTGGGAGTTTGATAGCCCATCATGCCTTTGCTGTAATGGCTGATGTTCCAGTAGCCAATGTCGTCTCCCCAAATGATGAGGATATTTGGTTTACTCGACTTCGCCATAAGACGCTCCTCCTAGTTGATCTCTCTTTTCTGCATTGCCCTACCCCGGCGATGTTTCGTGTCGCTATACCACGCGCAACAGTACGGCGAAGAATGCGAATATACCGATGAGAGCCAGAGCGATCGCCACCGCCAGGAGCGGCGTCTGTTTGCCTTCTCTTGTCACTCCCGCGATCGCGGAAAAGTTTCCGCCCCAGAGATAGCGAAGCCCCCACTGGTATTCCCAAATCGAAATCGCAAGAGCTGCGACGCCACAGAAAATCAGTGAAAGTCCCAGATATCGTGGAGCGTCGGAAAAACGCGCCGGAGCGACCCCCGGCATTTCGTTCATGCGATTGAAGAACTGAACGATTGTGAAGCCGAAGCCGATCAACGCTATCGCAGTGCGAACCCACGACATCATCGTTCGTTCGACGCTAAGCCGCGTGCGCAGCCAGGAAAAATGGTCCGACGCTGTCGCTTTCACTTCGAACCTGCCTGACGCCGGATCAGAGGTTGGATCCACCATGCCTATTGGCTCCGTTCTACGACGCTGATGGGCGGGGTCGGTACCT
>DASZJS010000997.1:0-2129 GCA_035947935.1 Gemmata sp.
CAACTGACTCCAACACGCGCGACCAGGAACGCGACTGGGATCAGACATGCCGCTAATACCGTAAGGGTGGAGTTCTGGTGGTCTGGGTTTGCGAGCCATTCGGGAGAGGCTCCCAGCGATGGGGCAAGTGCATCGTAGATAACCGGAGCTCGGAACAGACTGAAGAGGATGAGGCAGCCCACAAGCAATCGGAGCCACGGCAGCCCGAACGGGAACCAGAGAATCGCCTGGCCGGTTGCCACGATGGTGGCCAGCATCACCGGCCACCACGATGGAGTCGTCACCCCGCCGGGACGGAGTACGAAGTGCTCCCAACACACCCACAGCCCAACCGAAACAATCATCCCTTGCGCCATCGGCGACCCGACCAACAGCGACGTGCGAACCGGGAGAATAAAAAATCGAACCGGAAACCCAGACTCAGCACTCTCCAATGGAGCTTCAAACCCATAGGAGAATACACCGATCACGTAACAGAGTCCCATCGCGAACCAAATCGAGTAGAGCATGGCATCGGTGCGGCTGGGTGGCCAGATGGCACAGCCAATGGCAAACCCCAGAACCAACGCGCCAACGGCGGATAAGGCCCATCGATGCCGTTTCCAGAATTCCTTCGACAGTGTCAAGGCGGGCGAGTGCATGGCTTACACCTTCTCCCGTTCAGAAGTACCCTTACCCACGCGCGCAACAAAAATCTCATCGAGTGATGGTGCCCGCTGCCCGATCACCTGTGCTCCATACGCAGCGACCGCTTCTTGCAATTCGTTGAGTTGACCAGCACAAACGGCCACCCACTCCGCCCCTGGCCCTTGCCACGCCAGCGCTCCGGCGATCGCTGGCGGTTGCAGCCGAGGTTCCGCGAACCGCAGTGTGAGCCTGTGGTGGGTTGATTTGATCTCATCGAGTGCGCCATTGAACACAATGCGACCGCGATCGATGAGTGCCACACAGTCGGCCACCCGCTCGACTTCATGCAACAGGTGTGAAGAAAACAGCACCGTCCGACCTTCTTCTGCAATTGTCCGGATGACCGCACCAAGAATGTCCTGGCGAACGATTGGGTCCAGCCCGCTCGATGGCTCATCGAGCAGCAGCAGTTCGGGCCGGTGGGCGAGTGCGAGTGCGAGCCCGGTTCTCGCACGTTGCCCCTTCGACAGGTGTTTCACCTTCGCGGACGGGTCGAGGTTGAAGGACTTCCGCAGCTCTTCGGCAAATGCGGGATCCCAGTTCGGGTAGAACGCCTGGGTGTAGCGGAAAAGTTCGCCGATCCGCATCCAGCCCGGCAGGTCCGGCTCCTCGGAGAGATATCCGATGCGAACCAGAACATCCGCGGGGTTAGTGGCCGGGTCGCGGTCAAACACTCGCACGGATCCGGTCGCGGCCCGAAGCAGGCCGAGGATATGCTTGATGAGTGTCGTCTTGCCGGCTCCGTTGACACCAACGAGACCGAATACTACGCCGCGGGGCACAGTCAGCCGGATGTTATCGAGTGCGACTTTCGGACCGAAGCGGCGGCTTAAACCCGCCACCTCGATTACGTTTCCATTGAAGAATGCAGGCACGGCGACCATCGGCTCAGGCCTCCTCGGGGTTAGGTTGGAGAATCTCGTCACGTTGCCGCAGGAGGTCGGCGACCTCATCGATCCGTATGCCCAGTTGGCGCGCCTCGGCAAGCAGGGCATCGATCCGTTCGGTGAGTATCCTCATCCGCTCACGTCGGGTGAGTGGGGAGCCCGTGCTGGAGATGTAAGTGCCCGCGGTTCGCCGCTTTTCGACAATCCCGGTTGTCTCCAGTTCGCGATACGCACGAGCGACAGTGTTGGGGTTAACCACCAGTTGTTCAGCGAGAACACGGATAGCCGGCAGCTCTTCGCCGGGTGCAAGCCGCCCGGATGCTACGAGATATTTCACTTGGTTGACAATCTGGAGGTAGATTGGCACGCCATCCTGTGGCGAGATGTGGATGTCCAAGAGATTTCACGCCTCCACGGGATTGTCACTCTGTATTCATTCAGTGATACAGTGATGACGCAGCCCGTGAAGACCCGTTTCACATGATTTGTGACAATTTCTTCGATTTGCTGTTCAGGCTTGTTTGAGTGATAAGGAGGGAGGTTTTGTGTTGCGGG
>DASZJS010000998.1:0-3241 GCA_035947935.1 Gemmata sp.
CACTCTCCTGCGGGCCCGGCCACCTAATTTCGTTTATCCCCGAGTGAGTCACTTCACCGCAACAACCGAGATGCGCTGCATGATTTCGCAAAATGTGTGCGGGGCCGCGCATCGCGCTGGGCGTTCATCGCACAGGTCAACTCAGACCCCCATCCTAATTTCAGCTCTTGGCACGGATGTGCCGTTTGACTCGCCGCGCCCCACGGACGCCAGCCTTCCCGACCTGGTGACGCTTCCATAAGGGCACGCGCGCGAAGTCCTGGAGCGCCGATACGGAGTAGGGGCGGGCCGCGAGCCTTTGGGAATCGAGGATCTTAAGGATTCTCCCCCAGCTCGAGCCGGCAAGGGGCTTGAAGCGAGTCTTTGGCCCTCATCGTTCGACGTTAATTCTGAGATTTGGTCCAGTGCCCGTCCCACTCTCTAAAAAGGCCAGCAAGAAAGTCATTCCAAGCGGCCGCCGAAGCGGCAGCTAGGGTGGGTTCAGGTCGAATCGGCTTCTCCTGAACTCTAGACGTCTCGAATTGTCCGACTTCGCCAGTTTTCCTCAGCCGCATCGTTTTTCAAGTATGTTGATTCTCCGAATCAATTCGGACAGGACCACCCGGAGCATCGATCTCTGATTCTTCATTGCCTGCCGGATGCCTGGGGCATCAGTGGTTCCCGCTGCTTCCACCGCCTGCGCTCAGAGATGGCCCCCCCTAGCCGACTTCCATCGGATCGGCAGTCACCCGCCGGCGCCCTTATCGAGAACGGAACTTCGCCACAAAAACGCGGTCCCCGGACTGTCAGGGCTCTGGAAATAGGTCCAAGCCGCATAGTCGCCCAGGGTTTCTTTGGTCGACAGACCCAGCAATTCGATCTCGCCGATGCTGAAGTAGACGGTCGGAATTTTCGCTGGCGTGACCTTCGCGGGAGGCTCGAAGACCGGTATGAGTTGCTTTCCGAGGATCAGGTGGGTTCTAATTGCGCCGATGGGGCGCGACCTGGAACCGGGAAGATGCAGTTCAGACTCCTAATGGCTGAGCTCACCGCGGGGAGAAGATTTCTCACGCCTAGCAGACACGCTCTCCCTTCGATTGCTTCTGGGTAGTTCAGGTTGGTCACGCGATTCAAGCGCGATCGAAATGGAGGTACTCACGATGACAAACGTAAACCGCAGACAGTTTCTAAAGCAGGCAGCGGTAACCAGTCTGGGTGCTCGTGAGATATTGAAGTCATCGTCATCTCTCGCGGATGTGTCAGTTCCGCCGACGCATCCGGTTTATATTCGATCGAACATTCCTGCAATCGCCTATCCACCTCATCGCGGCTCCTGGTACGACGATCGTGTGCCGGACACGCTTGATCTTGCCGAAATGGCGAGACTGCTCGTCAATGGTCTGACCGGGCCTAACGATCCTCTTGCCGATTATGAGCAATATTTCGGCATTGATTTCGGCAGCAACCCTCCTCGCATGGGTCATGGCCGGGGGTCGTGTCAGATGCGCTCCATGAAAGCGCTTCCCCTCATGAGGCATATCTCGGGAAGCGACTTGAACCACCCAATTGATCAAGTCTGGATGGACGTAGTGCTGAAATCAATCGGGCCTGACGGGCTGTACTATGTTCCGACCGAGGGTCGCCCTTGGGCACATCGAGATGTAGAGTCCAATCCCCGAATCTATACAGCGAAAGGAACAACAGTTTCTCCTGACGAGCCGTCTGTGACACAGTACACATCCTCCTTTAACCCCGGATACGCGATCAGCACGATGATGATTTACTACCTTCGCGATAGCAACCCAGTTTGGCGAGCGCAGATCGAAGGGATGATCGACGGCCTGGCAAAGCTTGTCATCGACAAAGGAGACTATTGCTTCTTGCCTGCGGCGGAGTTTGAGCCGAACGCGAAAGTGCCGCCGACTGCCACGATGCCGATCAGACAGTTGTCGGTGGAGTCAGGCACATGGTTACTCGATGGGCTTGGCAAATATTACCAACTGCCGGGCTATCCGCCCGCGCGAGAACTTGGGCGCAAGTTGGTGAACTACCTTCGCTATCAGGGAAAATATTTTGATGCGACTGGCGGTTGCTTCGACTTGGCCCCGGATTTAATGGATATGTACGTCGAGGGGTTTCCAAATTTTATGGCGAATCACTTCCACTCTCATTCGGTCTCTTTGGTTGTCATGTTGGACTACGCGACCGCAGTGAAGGATCGGGAACTGATCGAATACGTCAAGAGAAGCTACGAATGCTTCAAGACGAAGGGTGTTACGCTCACTGGCTTTTTCCCAGAATCCGCAATTCCCGATTATCCCAGCTGTGAGACATGCGAAATTGCCGACATGATCGCCCTTAGCTTGGAGCTAACCCGGCTAGGTGTCGGAGACTACTGGGACGATGCTGACCGATGGGTCAGGAATCAGTTTGCGGAAAACCAGCTTACCCCAGAAAAATGTACTCAAATCGCTGGTCTCGGCCATCGGTTGGGGCTGCCGCTAAAGCACGCGGATGGGCACTACGCTACCGACGACCATGTGGCTGAAAGAAACATCGGTGCCTTTGCTGGATGGGCCAGCGCCAACGAGTGGTTCGATGATGAAATGCGCCGTAAACAACGCGGCGGCATTATGCACTGTTGTACCGGAAACGCGGCGCAGACGGTTTATTACTTATGGAAGCGGATGCTGGAATACGATGGCAGCCGGCTGCGACTGAATCTGCTTCTCAATCGTGCTTCGTCTGAGGCCGATGTCTACAGTCATATTCCTTACGAGGGCCGGGTGGACCTAAAACTCAAGAAGGAAAGCCAAAGTGTGCTCATCCGAATGCCGGAATGGGTAAATTCTTCTGCGGACAAGGTGGTCTGCACGGTCAATCTTGGCACACGCAATTTTGCCTGGGAAGGCCGGTACGTCAATGTTGGCCCCGCAAAGTCGGGCGACAGGCTGACCATCCGGTTTCCCATCACCGAGCGGACGCTGACCAATCAGAAAATTGGGAATGGAGTTTACACCCTCGTTATCAAAGGGAATACAGTTGTATCCATTGACCCCCCGGGGAAACAGTGCCCCATGTATGCCCGCAACTACAGGGGTCCCGCGGCACCGCAACGAGCGCTTAGACGATTCCTAGCGAACGAAGAGATCACCTGGTGAACTCGATCGAGGGGTGCTAAGCTTCGCGGTGAGCATAATCCCCCTTGGCGGGACTGTCGCGTTTTTCGCACCTTCCTGCGATCACGAATAGCTCGACGCTA
>DASZJS010000999.1:0-6570 GCA_035947935.1 Gemmata sp.
GAGGTTCTTGAGTTCCTTGAGTTCCTTCAAGCCCGCATCCGTCACTTCCGTTTGCATCAAAACAAGACTATTGAGGTTTTTGAGTTGCCCGAGTTCCTTCAAGCCTTCATCTGTTACCTTATTGACGCTCAATTCGAGTTCGGTGAGATTTTTGAGTTGTCTGAGTTCCTTCAATCCCACATCCGTCACCTCCACTTGAAACAGGTGGAGTCTGGTGAGGTTTTTGAGCGGTACCAGTTCCTTCAGATCCGCATCCGTCGCAGTCCTGCCCCGGTTTACCTTAGCGACCAGTTTGCTGGACGGATTCTGAATGCGGCCGACCATTCCAACCCCTGTCCCTATCAGGATCACCTCAACAACGGGTTTGCCGGGCAGATTCTCATCGCGTGTGACAACTCCATTCAGTTTCTCCAAGAACAATGCTACCTTGTCTTCTGCGTCATCGGCCCGACATGGAGCAAACGAGGCAAGCACTAGCCACGACACGGCACCGCACAGTATCAAACGCGACATGGTTCTACCTCCAATTGCGCGAGCGAACACCTGGCACTAGCACAATGCTACCACTCCTCCGAGTCGTCTGTACTTCAAAACGACACCATTGGCCAACCGTTGCCGAGAGGCGAAGTTGATGTGTTCGGTTGGCAATCACGCCCATCTTCTTCAACTGAGAAGTTCGTTGCGTACTTTGCCTTCTCCCGCTATCGGCATGGGCCGTCCGAGCCGATCGACGATCATGGTATTGGGAGAAATGCCGAGCAGTTGGTAAGTCGTGGCGAGTACGTCCTTCGGCGAGACTGGCACATCCACCACATCACCCGCGATCTTGTCCGTCTTCCCAACAACCCGACCAGCGGCAAACCCACCGCCAGCGAAGATCGCGGAATAGGCCCGCGACCAGTGATCCCGCCCTCCGCCTTTCGTGTTGCTCAATTGCGGCGTTCGACCGTGTTCGCTGATGCACAAAACGGCCGTTTCTCCCAGAAGTCCCCGCGCCTCCAGATCGCGAATCAGCCCGGTATACGCTCGGTCGAAGGTTGGACAGAGTTCGTTCTTCATCCGCGGGTAGTGCTGGTAGTGGGTGTCCCAGGCGCTATCGGCCAGGCCGTACTCGTCCCAGAAGATGCTGACGAACCGGCTGCCCGCCTCGACCAGTCGCCGGGCAACCAGCGCTCCCTGCCCGAACAGAGTCATCCCGTAGGACTCGCGGATGCGCTGGGATTCCCGCCGGAGGTCGAGCGCAGCACGAAGTCGGTCGGAGGTCAGCATCGAATACGCCATCCCGCGATAGCGATCGAAGTCTTGCTTCCCATTCGATTCGATCTGATGCCGACTGCGATCGAGTTGCTCCAGGAGCGAGCGGCGACGATCCATACGATCGAGGGTCAACGATCCGTCTGGCTCATCCCCAACCGCGATCTCGAAGCGGCCATCGGGCCGGATGCCTCCATAGGGGTCGCGGAACTCTTGCACAACGCCGCGGTTTTCCTGGGTGAAAGTGCGGGTGCCTTCGCCGCGGAATTCGGTCCAGACTGGGTCGAATGCCGGACCGAGAAAACCACCATAGGGGCCAGCCCGGTGCGGCTGGTTGGCTCGGCGCGTACTCAATGGCCAGGGGAGAGCAATGTTGTTGGGGACGGTTGGCGGCTTCCCCGTCCTCCGCTGTTCCTCCAGATAATCGACGACCGAGCCAATGAACGGCCAGTGCGCGGGATCGCGAGGCGACACCTCCCGAGTCCCGCTAGGGTCCGGCAGGCCACTCGTTGCGTAGGCGATCCCGTGTACCGGATAGGGGTGGGTCATCGACCGAACCACGGTTGTCCTGTCGAGTATCTTTGCGGTTTCCGGGAGCAGTTCGCCGATGCGGAATCCCGGAATGACCGTGGCCCTGGTTCCCAATTCTCCCCGAATGCCCACGGGTGCATCCGGCTTGACATCAAACGTCTCCAACTGGCTCGGTGAGCCATAGAGATAGAGCAGGATGCACGCCTTCGCTGGGCCACGCACTGGAGATGGTGTCGAATCCGATGCAGATGCCATCGCGCTCACACCGAGCGAGCCAAGGGTACTCGCGCGGATAAAATCGCGGCGGGTCCAGTTGTCGCAAAGGCGACGACGAGAACCGAGGATGCGAAGCATCTCCGTTCTCCGGAGTTTGGATTGGGTTGTGTTGCGGGCGACAACGGTAGGAGGTTTCGACAAACACGACTCTACCCGGTATCGGATAAGCGGTCAAGAAGATGACTTCGGCGGATTGATGATGCGCCATTCCGTGGAACCAGACCTACATCAGATAGCAAGTCGTACTGACTCCAGCGCTTCCTCGAACCCAGCCGGAGTTTGCCATGAAGATCACCCGGATCGAGTCCATTCCTATCTGTGTGCCGCTCAAGAAAGGCATGACCGCAAAAACAGCCCACGGAGAACACGCCACATCGGCATATGTCCTGGTCCGCGTTCAGACGGATGCCGGTCTCGTTGGACTTGGCGAAGCAACCATTTCCGGGCTATGGTCTGGCGAAACGCAAGCCGGCACACTTGCGACAATTCGCGATTACATCGCACCGCAACTCATCGGCCAAGATCCCCGGGATATCACTGCTGCCCGCCGAGCGATGGATTTCATCATCAAGCTGAACCCATTCACCAAGTCCGCCGTCGAAATGGCCTTGTGGGATATTGCCGGGAAAGCAGCAGGTGTGCCGGTCTATCAACTGCTTGGCGGCAAGGTTCGCGACAAGGTTCGCATCAAGCTCGTTGTCTGGGCGCGGGATGTGCCAGGTTCCCGGTCAATGGCCGAGCAACTCCTTGGTCTTGGAGTGACCTGCGTGAAAGTGAAGGTCGGTCTCGATCCAGAAACCGATGTGGCCCGCGTGCGAGCGGTTCGCGAAGTTGCCGGACCCAAAATCCCGGTAACCATCGATGCCAACTGCGGCTGGACAATCCAACAGGCCAAACACTGTCTTCGCCAGCTCACTGACGTTCCACTCCTGTTCGCGGAGCAACCAATCCCGGCAGGCGATCCGGTGGCGATGGCTGAACTGCGTCGGGATATACCCACTCCAATCATGGCCGATGAGAGCGTATTTACACTTCAAGATGCGTGGCAACTCACGGTTCATCGTGCCGCCGACATTCTGAGCGTTTACCCGGGAAAGCATGGGGGTATTGCCGCGACTGCGGAAATCATTGCCGTCGCGAAGGCGGCGGGGCTCCGATGTACCATCGGCAGCAATCTGGAACTCGGCATCGGCACCGCGGCCATGCTCCACGTTGCCGCAGCATTCCCGGAGGTCGATTGCGACACCTTCCCCGCCGATACCATCGGCCCGTTTTACCACGATGGCGATGTGGTTACGCATCCACTGGAACTCGGACCACCCTACGCAAAGGTACCCAGTGGTCCGGGCCTGGGGGTTGAACTGGATGAGGCGGCGTTAGCGCGATGGCGGGTGGGTTGATAGCGCCCTCGGGTTCCTCTTGCGGCTTTACAGGGTAGAATCTGTATGGCGACATCTTCCCCGCATCGGCAAGCTTACACATGACATCTCCCCTGTCCGACGATGAGCGAGCCCAACTGTCCGTCCGGGCGGATGAATTTCACGCGGCGCTTGTTCGCGGAGCCGGATCGAACTGGGAACCATTTCTCTCTGGACTTCAGGAGCAGGCTCGCGTAGCAGTCCTGACCGAACTGGTCATCATCGACCTGATTTATCGCTGGGAACGCAAGGAACGACCGGAGATCGAGGAGTACGTTGCTCGTTTCCCCGAACTTGGCCCGATGGACCGGGTTCCATCAGCGGTAATCATCGAGGAGTATCGGTGTCGGAGGAAGGCGGGAGAGCGGTACGATGTTGCCCGATACAAAAGCCGGTTCCCGATCCAGTTTCCGCTTATCCAGAGCCAACTGGAATCTGCCGAAGAACCAGCCGCGGGAACGGTGCCGGCCAGCGTTACCGGTACGCTCGTCGGCGTTACCCGCATCCCGACAGCAGCACGCACGCACTCTCCGGGTTCGGTGGCTGAGGAATACGAATTTGTCCGCGTGCTGGGACGCGGAGTGTTTGGTGAAGTGTGGCTGGCGAAGAAGAGGACAAGCGGAATCGAGAAAGCAATCAAGATTGTCACGCAACCCCCAGAGAAGGACGCTACCAAGCGTGAGCGGCGATCGCTGGAATTAATCAAGAACCTGCGACATCCTTACCTCCTCTGTACCGAAGATTTCTGGGTCGCCGATCATCGGTTGCACATCGTCATGGAACTGGCCGAGTGTACGCTCCGGAACCGACTGGAGGCGTGTCGGGAGAATGGACACCCCGGCATACCCGAGGGCGAACTCTTGGGCTATATTCGCGAAGCAGCCGAGGGACTGGATTTCCTGCACTCCCGGCATGTCGTTCACCGGGACGTGAAACCCGACAACATCCTGATTCTGAACGGACACGCGAAGGTTGCGGATTTCGGTCTCGCCTTGCATCAGGAGAAATTGCTCGCGCCGATGCAGACCTTCGCGGGAACGCCGGCTTACATGGCTCCGGAGGTGTGGGGGAAAGAGGGTGGGCCAGCCAGCGATCTGTACAGCCTCGCGGTTACCTACGCCGAGTTGCGACAGGGACATCCTCCCTTAAAAAGCCAGCAAATCCAGGAAATGATGTTCGCCCACCTCGATGGGTCGCACGACTTCGAGGCCCCGATCCGAGACGAAGAGCGGCAAGTGCTGACAAAGGCTCTCGCTCGACTGCCCGAAGAACGCTACCCCTCTTGCATGGCTTTCGTGGAATCATTGTCAGTCGCACTCGGCGTCTCAATCGTTCCTCGTTCAGGTGTATTTTCCGAACCTCGCTCTCGCGTAATCCCCTCATCCGGCTCTGAATCGCGAAAAATGGATTCTCAGCCACCCCCCCCTTCCATCCACGAGCCTCGCGGTTCGGTTGCAAGCGACTCAGAGTCCCGACACCCAACAGAAACCCGCATCGGGAAGAGTACGGTCACCGATTCCGCCAAACGCACCCCGGTCGTGCCAGCGATTGCATCGCGAAACCAACCGCGATTGGGTTTGAAGACGGTACTAGCCGGCCTTTTGACCCTCGGTCTCATCGGCGTTTTTGGCGTGGCTGTCTGGGCACTGTTTGGGAACGGTGGGGAATCCCACAGCAATTCCACGGCAGGCGACACCTCCAACAGCAATCCCTCCAGCAATGGCGGATCGCAGCCAACCTCACCAACTGCCAAGACCACCGAGCCAACAACAATACCCGATCAGCCGATTACCCCGATTCTCCCGGCCCGAGCGATGCGCGACCCAAAAGGGCGGATCGAGGTTCTCTCCGATGGCCGCCAGGTTTACGATTGGATCGTTTCTACAGTTGGTGAGGAGTCCGTTCGGTTCCGGCTGATTGCCGGAGGGCAGGGACCGCGACCGATCCCATCGTTCTACATGATGGAATCGAAGGTATGGAACAACCTTTTCCGTGCGGGGAAATTGACTCCTCCCGTGGCTTCAGAGATTAACGGACCCGATGCACCCGTCACGAGTGCGACGGTCGAGGAGGCAATGGCATTCGCACGCGACGTGTTTGGCGGCAAGCTGCCTTCACCCGACGAGTGGGATCTCGCGGCTGGTCTCTATGCCGGAGTCGGTCGAGATGAGGTGACGCGCGCCGATGGACGACCACGAGTGATGCTCCCCAGGCCGGAACCGACACACGGGATGAACGCCGGGACCGATATCAACCATTTCGGCTTGCGGGACATGGCGGGCAACGGTCGAGAGTGGACGCGGATGATTTTGATGGGGGCTGGTGAACGGGAGATTGGCTCTGCCCCGCTCACGGCAATGGATCGCATCATCCTGCGTGGGCGGAATTACACGCTGTCCCGCGGCCTCACATTCGACACGCTCAAATACGAGCAAACCACACCGCAGACCCAGTTCGCCACTGCACGAAGCCCTTACACCAGTTTCCGCGTCGCGGTTCCACTACCATAATAAATAGTGTTCAGCGTTCAGTTTTCAGTTTTCAGTTAAAACGAACCACCTGAATGCTCTTTACTGAACACTGAACACTGAACACTGAACACTATTTATGGAGCCTCCATGTCGAGCAACCCCGAAAAGCGCATTCAGGAACTGCATCTCACTCTGCCGCCGGCACCGAAGCCGGTCGCGGTGTACAAAACCGCCGTTAAATATGGAAACTTGCTATTCGTCTCCGGACATGGTCCACTCAAGGCCGACAAGTCGATGATTACCGGCCGACTCGGCAAGGACATGAACCTCGATCAGGGCAAGGAGGCTGCCCGGCAAGTTGGGCTCGCCATCCTTGCTACTGTCCGCGATGTTCTTGGCTCACTGGACAAAGTGAAGCGGTTGCTCAAGACCTATGGCATGGTGAACTGCACCGACGACTTTCTCGATCAGCCCAAGGTAATCAATGGGTTCTCGGAGTTAATGAAAGACGTGTTCGGCGAGGACGCTGGGGTCGGGGCTCGCAGCGCTGTCGGGCACAACTCACTTCCCGGAAATATTGCCGTGGAAATCGAGTGCATCTTTGAAGTGGAGTGAACAAC
>DASZJS010001000.1:0-3840 GCA_035947935.1 Gemmata sp.
AACTCTCCCTAGACTCTCTCCCTTCGACCAGTTATGCAACGATTGCGGTCACCACCGGCACAGCGGACATTGTGCGGTATTTTGGCTTCGGCCCGGCTGGCTTGCCTTCAAGTTGTGGGATCAACCAGTCGAGCCCGTCAAGGTTGTCGCATAGACGTGACTCGGCATCATCCTGTGTGTGCCCGAGAATGCCGATAGGCCCAGCGTACCCGCTCTCTGCAATCGCCTTCAGGAGCTTCAAATCGAGTTCTCCCTGACCGAGTGGGAGGAGCTTCTTGCCGAGTTTCTCACCGTCCTTCACCATACCATTCAGATTCAGGGCCAGGAGATATGGCATCATCTTCTTGAGCAATTCGGAGAATCGGTCGAGGTGATCGTGCCCGTGATGAAAGTTGTAGACGATCCCGACGTTCTTCAGCTTCAGTGTCTCAATGACTGCGATCTGGTTTTCAGGCTCGCCGAACCAACCGCCGTGGTTGTAGAGGGCGATGGAGCAGCCGAGTTTGTCGGCTTCTGCTGCGATCGGACGAATAATGCTCGCGGCCGTCTCAACCTTCTCCTTTTGATCCTTTCCAGCGGGATCGCCCATCGTCACCCAGAGTTGCGGCTTGACGTCGTGTTTCTTGATTCCACCGAGGAGTTTGCGAGCATCCGCACCGAGGTTTGCCGGGAACCAGACAGCAGTGAGTTCGATGCCAGCCTTTTTAAGCAATCCCACCTCCTCATCAAACGTCGGGAGGTGTTCGTCTCTCCAATCGTATGCGTACTTCTTGAATCCGAGTTTCTTCAGCATCTCGACGCGCTCCGTCGGCGTGCGTTTCTTCGCATCAAATGGGACAATGCACCACGCGACAAGGTTGTCGCGGGCAAAGAGTTTCTCGCCGTTTGGAACAGGCGGGTCGGCAGCTACTAGCTGCGCAGCAAACAAACTGAGGACGACCAGGAATAAGAGACACGGCAATCGATGTTGAGAGAGAGTGGTCATGGTGAAGACGTTTGAGGAGAGATGCATGTGGGGTCAGATGAACTCGAAGGTATTGGACCGGTGGCTAGCGGTCAACTGTGGTTTGGAATGAAGCATGGGGTTGGTGTCAGCATTGTCAGTGGTGTCAGTAATCTAACAAGATTGCGAAGATGTGTTTTGGCACTTCTACAAGGCGTTTTCCATCCCAATCACAGATTCAAACACCAACCGATGTCACAAATTGTCATGTGTCGTTGCCCCATACCACAGGCCCAGTGATAGGCCCCAATGGTCAAGAATAATCACTTCAATCATAAAAAAACTCGTGATTTGTGCTTTCTGACTGATTCTCTCTATTCTGATGATGTCACCGAGAGGCCAGAGCAAGGAGAGATAACCAGCCGTCTGGCGAGCAGATCTGGATGAAGGATTCCTCGTGCGACCCAAACCACCGTCATTCCTGGCCGCGCGAAGTTATAGCTATTCCTGGATGCCACACTTAGGTGAGAAACTTCACTCCCGAAACCTAACCCGCATCGTATCCTTTCTGATGGCTCCACTATAATACGCACTCCCGATCCCAGTTGACGGGCGGGTCATCTGGAGAGCCGCGCCATGTCGTCGCCGGTTGAATCCATCCTGAGTGCTACCCCGGACTTCGACCCGGCTCAACTCGGTATCCGACATCCCGGACGAGTGTACGCAAACCTTTCTCCAGCGGCTCTTGTCGAACATGCGATTCGACGCCGCGAGGGCGTGCTGACAGACCTCGGCGCAGTGTCCGCGTTCACCGGAAGCCGAACGGGTCGATCGCCAAAGGATAAGTACACCGTTCGGGAAGAGAGGGTTAACGGCCAAATTGATTGGTCGGCAAATCAACCGATGGATCCGATCGCATTCGCTCGTCTCCACGATCTTGTGCGAGCGTATCTGCAAAACCGCGAACTGTTCGTCTTCGATGGCTTCGCCTGCGCGGACCCAGCTCATCGGTTACCCTTACGTGTGGTGACGGAAAAGGCATGGCATAGCCTCTTTGCTCGATGTCTCTTCCTGCGGCCAACCACAGACCAACTTCAATCGTTCGCGCCGGAGTGGACGATTCTGCATGCCTGCGATTTCCACACCGATAAGAATCGCGATGGTACGATATCCGAGGTTTGTCTGGCAATCAGTTTCGAGCAGAAGCTCGTGGTCGCCTGCGGCACGCACTATGCCGGGGAGATCAAGAAGGCAGTATTCACCATTCTGAATTATCTTCTGCCGCAGAAGGGTGTTTTCCCGATGCACTGCTCGGCCAACATCGGAGCCGGCGGCGATGTTGCCTTGTTTTTTGGCTTGTCGGGCACGGGCAAGACGACTTTGAGCGCGGATCCGGATCGTCGCTTGATTGGGGATGATGAACATGGCTGGTCGGATAATGGCGTGTTCAACATTGAGGGAGGGTGTTACGCAAAAACCATTCGACTCTCTGCCGCTGGAGAACCACAGATTTGGAACGCTTTGCGATTCGGATGCGTTCTGGAGAACGTGCCAGTTGATCCCTTCACACGCATACCGGATTTCAACAATCAGGATTTCACCGAGAACACACGCGCTGCGTACCCAGTGGACTTCATCCCGAATTGTGAGCTATCCGGGGTTGGCGGACACCCAAGAAATGTGTTCTTCCTGACGTGTGATGCCTTTGGTGTGTTGCCGCCTCTGGCAAAACTGACCCCGGAGCAGTCGGTCGAGTATTTCCTATGCGGCTATACGGCGAAGGTCGCGGGCACGGAAGCCGGCGTGACCGAGCCGACGCCGGAATTTAGTGCCTGTTTCGCCAAACCATTCCTGCCACTACCACCCAAGCGATACGCCGCGATGCTCAAGGAGAAACTCGAACGGCACCGGGTTCCGGTCTGGTTGCTGAACACAGGATGGACGGGTGGTTCACCTGGCGTAGGACAGCGGATGCGTCTGGCGCACACCCGCGCGCTTCTGAAAGCAGCTCTCACGGGGCAATTGGATGCAGTGGCATACGCCCCAGACCCGGTTTTTGGCCTTGCAGTTCCCGCGACCTGCCCGGGGGTTCCGGATCGCGTCTTGCGTCCGCGAGATGCGTGGGCAGACAAGGCTGCCTACGACCGTGTGGCCGGCGAGTTGGCCACGAGGTTCCGGGCTGAGTTCAAGAAGTATGTGTGAGGTGGGCAACACACCACTTGCGGTTGTTGAACTCAGAGCCCGGCTCCACATTCGACTCACTTGCTTCCAGACCCAATGAGTTCCACTTTCGTCGTGATCCCTGCAGTCGTGGTTTCCATTTTGACCAAACCCGACACTGGCACGTCTTTGGAAAACCACATCTTGTATTCACCTACGATGGTCATGTCGCCCACGGTTGCGGTTGTTTTCGTTTTGGTCCACTTCGTATCGTACTCCTTCTCGCCGATTTTGAGTTTCTCCTTACCATCGTCCACGTTCTCGATTTTGACGCCTTTTGCCGCCACATTGCCCGCGGCAATTGCATCGTAAGGCTTCGTGAGATCAACTGTCTGCTTCTGAACGGGAGCAGTCATTTCCTTGCCCATGAACGAGATTGTTGCCGCAATTTCGTAAGTGACCTCTTTGTCATCCTTGGTGACGATGGTCATCTTGGTTTTGCCTTCAAAGCCTGTGCCGGTCATCTTGTATTCGACCCAGTCGCCAACTTTGGACTTCTTGAATGGGTTCTCTTCGTCGGCGGCATGAGCAGCCGAGACGAGGCAACCAAGCAGTGCAACAGCAGCAACGGTACGCATCTTTTAACTCCGGATGATAAGAAACATCACTTGTTGCGAACGAAAGACATTCGCCGATCTTTCCCGGATGATCCCAACTGGGTGATTGGCGTCAACTGA
>DASZJS010001001.1:0-3041 GCA_035947935.1 Gemmata sp.
TTTGTCCAACCGTCTGCCCAAAAGCCCTTTGAGTTCAAGGACGGCGATCGGATCGTCTGGATCGGCAATACCTTGGTGGAACGCGAACAGCGTTACGGCTACTGGGAAACCGCCCTCCTTGCCGCGAACAAAGACAAAAAGATCACCTTTCGGAACCTGGGATGGAGCGGCGATACCGTGTTCGGCGATGCTCGGGCTGCCTTCGATAACGCCGCGAAGGGTTTTGAACGACTCGTTTCGCTCACACTCGAACTCAAACCGACAGTGATATTCGTTTCTTACGGCTCGAACGAGGCATTTGAAGGCGAAGCCGGACTAGCAAAATTCGAGAAGGGACTGGAGAAATTGCTGGATGCTCTCAAGCCAACAAACGCCCGCATCGTCCTGTTTTCGCCGATGCCCTTATCCGGGAATGCCCCGAAGGCGGTGGAGCGAAATGCTATGCTCGGCCGCTACACTGAGGCGATCAGCGGAATCGCACGAAACCGTGGACATCACTTCGCCGACCTCACACACATAATGGATGGTGAGGACCCCCTTACGGACAATGGGATCCACTTGAACGAGAACGGTTACAAGCTCTGCACGCCGCGATTCATCGCGAGTTTGGGTTTGGATGTGCGGACTCTCGACTGGATGGAACTCGACCCACTGCGTCAGGCTTTGATCGAAAAGAATCAACTGTTCTTCTACCGCTGGCGGCCTCAGAACGAAACCTACTTGTTCGGCTTCCGAAAGCACGAGCAAGGGAAAAACGGGAAGGAAGTGGCTGAGTTTGATCCCCTCGTTGGCAAGGCCGAGGACGATATCGACAAGATTCGCAAGCAAATAAAGTAAGTTCCGTTGTCCAGCCTGTTACACCCACCGCCAACTTCGCTGCTCTTCGATAACCGTACCGCACACCAAGACTCACGACCTCTGGACCTCCCCATGACCCGCTACCTTCCCACCCTGTTACTTGTCCTGCTCCCTTCAGTCGCTTTCGGTCAGGCCAACGCAACCGTACCAGACCCCGATCCAGAACTGGAGAGGAAGACCTTCATCCTTCCTCCCGGGTTCGAGGTGAACCTGTATGCGGCCGATCCACTCTTGGCCAAGCCAATCCAGATGAACTTCGATCCACAGGGAAGGCTCTGGGTGGCATCGAGCGAAGTGTATCCTCAGATCAAGCCGGGCGAGAAAGCAAACGACAAGATCATCATCCTCGAAGATACGAAAGGCATTGGACAGGCCGACAAGACCACTGTGTTCGCGGATGGTCTTCTCATTCCCACAGGTGTCGAGCCAGGCGATGGCGGAGCCTATGTTGCCAACAGCACCGAACTCGTTCACCTCTCGGCCTCAAAGCCCGGTGGAAAAGCAGACAAGAAGCGAATTCTGCTCTCGGGCTTTGGCACCGAGGACACGCACCACATCGTCCATACATTCCGCTGGGGGCCGGATTGCCGTCTCTACTTCAATCAGTCTGTGTACATTCACTCGCACATCGAGACACCATTCGGGGTGAAGCGATTGAATGCCGGCGGCATCTGGCGGTTCGATCCGGATAAGACCGAACTCGATGTGTTCTGCCGTGGGTTTTGGAACACATGGGGCCATTCCTTCGACAAATATGGCCAGTCATTCATCACCGATGGTGCCAATGGCGAAGGAATCACTCATGGCGTTCCCGGAGCATATTATCCCGCATCTCAGGGACCACACGTTGCACGCATCTTACATGGGCTCAACCCCGGCAGCCCCAAGCATTGCGGGCTCGAAATCATCAGCGGTCGGCATTTCCCGGAGGACTGGCAAGGTGACTGCATCACCAACGATTTCCGCGGGCACCGCGTCTGCCGGTTCAAACTCCAGGAAGATGGCAGCACTTACGCCAGCCGCGAGATGACCGAGGTCATCAAAAGCAATCACCCGGCTTTCCGGCCAATTGATGTGAAGATGGGGCCGGATGGCGCTCTTTACATTGCCGACTGGTACAACCCGATCATTCAGCACGGCGAAGTCGATTTCCGCGACCCTCGACGAGACAAGACACACGGCCGAATCTGGCGAGTCACTGCCAAGGGTCGAGACCTCGTGAAGAAGCCAAAGCTCGTCGATGCAACGATCCCCGAATTGCTTGAGCAACTCAAATCGCCAGAAGAATGGACGCGACAGCAGGCCAAGCGCGTGTTGAAGGAACGCGGAGCGGAAAAAGTGTTACCGGAACTGAAACAATGGGGTGAAAAGCAGTGGGTCACAAGTAACCCCCACTTGGAACTTTGTCTATTACAAGCGGTCTGGGTATATGAATCATTCGGACGGTTTAGGGCTGTAGATCCAGCTGTGGGATGCCCGGATGCACTAGCAGAAGCCATATTGACAAGCACAATGGCGCAACAACAACCGCCCAAAACCCGCGCTGCGGCAATTCGAGTGTTTGGTCGTTGTGGGTTTGAGATTGCAGTAAAGGAAGATATTCTTGGGAAGTTCTGTCGTGATGCCCACCCACAAGTTCGACTGGAAGCAATTCGCGCTCTTGCGGAACAGAAATCCGCCCGGGCCGCGGAGTTCGCTCTTCATGCTCTCGACCAGCCGATGGATCGCGTTCTCGATTACGCTCTTTGGCTCACGATGCGCGAACTGGAACCGTATTGGATGCCCGAGTTCCAGTCTGGAAAGCTGACTTTTGGCGGCGATGCAAAAAAACTCGCCTTCGCACTCAGCGCTGTTGGCAACCGCGATGCAATCAAGCCAGTTGTCACTTTGATTGATTCTGGCAAAGTGCCAAAAGAAAACATTCACGGGCTCTGGCTTTTGCTGGCTCAGATCGGTGGTCCCGCGGAACTTGCCAAGGTACTGGCCCATACCGCACAACCTGCGGATGTGACCCCCACCCAACGAACCGAGTTGACCCTGGCCATTGAGGACGCTGTCCGAACTCGGAAAGTCGGGCTACCGGGCGAACCCCTTGGTTTATCTGCTCTGTTGAGTGAAGTCGGCCCCGTTGGGCGTTCTGCGATGCGGCTCGTTGGCCTCTGGAAAGTAAAGGCATACCGCGC
>DASZJS010001002.1:0-4607 GCA_035947935.1 Gemmata sp.
AACTCTATTCACTGGCTCTCGTTTTGGGGCAGTGTGTCCGACCGCGCTTCCACGGTCGGACACATTATAAAAGAGCTTGACCCAACTCGTTCATATCGCATTCAACCAATTCGCACAAACCACCCCTCCGTGGCGAGTAGATCTTGCTCGATTGCTTCAAACCACGGATTTCCAGCGGGCGATGTACTCTCACTCTTCGTTGTTGCGGGAAAAGAGAAACCCATCCAGAATGACGTTGAAAGATGGCCACTTCCCCCCTGCGCGGATGGAGTGCTTCCTGTACTGGAGACCGTTCCGTTCGATATGGTCGCGGACGTACTGCTCGATGCCGCGAGGGTAGCGAAGTTGTTGACACCCGGCGTGTCCGTGACCGTTGAGAAAAACGTGGTGGACCCGATAGCACGGAATGCAAACGTCCCCACTGTGGTATCCCCCGTTGCAGCCGTCACGGTATTGAGTAGCGTGGTTCCGTTGCTCGCGTAGAGTTTGGCAATCACATTTCCCGAGGTGCCCCACTGCACCTGTACGAGATACCACGTATTGGCCGAATAAGTCTGCGAAACGGCGGCCAGGTTCGTGAATGACTCGAACCCGGCGTTGTTCTGAATGATGAGTTGGTTGGTATTCGGGGCCAGGACCACCGAATCGAGCCCATTATTTGTGGTTCCAAAGCCGAAGTATGCTCGTCCATTTGCTGAACCAGCGAAGTTCACCCATACCGAAACAGTATCGCCGGGATTGATGACTGCCCCGGAATCCTGACGGAAATACCAGTTCCCATCGCCCTCATCGACCAGACCCTCAGTTGCAGTTCCCGGGTGCGCGGCTGCAGTTGATGTGAATACGAACGGATAACTGTTCCCCACATAGTAGTAATTGTTCAGCCCATTCTGGAAGTTCTCAATCACTGTCGAGGAACTGCTCGTCACGCTGAACGATGAGGAAGTCACACCGAGACTTCCCTCGCTTGCGACCAGGGTATAACTTGTTCCCGCAGCACTCACTGAAAGATTGCTGAACGTGGCAATGCCCTTGGAAACCGTCGCCGCTACCGTTCCACCCAGTGTTGCCCCACCTGGGTTCGATCCGAGACTCAGCGTGATCTTGGTACTGCTATCGGTCGTGACCGCGTTGCCGTACTGATCCAGTTCTTCCACCGCAATCGTGGGGCTAATTGCCGTTCCGATGGTTGTGTTTGAAGGCTCTTGGAGGAAGACCAACTTCGCGACTGCCCCCGGCAGAACCGTAATCCCGGATTCGGTGCCAGTGATGGAACTGGCCGCAACCGTTACGCTCTGTGTACCTGCTGTCTCAAAGGTGACCGTGAAGGTTCCCACACCGTTGGTGATGGTCGGGTTGGAGGAGAATACCGCGTGCGGATCACTACTGGTTAAGACGACCGCGCCATCATATGAGGTGTTTTTACTTCCGTTTGCGTTATAGGCCGTGACGGTAAAGCTCTCTGAAGTCCCTGCGGTGATCGATGATGGTATGCCCGTAACGGTGAAATAGGGGGCGGAGACACTGATCGAAGCGGTTCCAGTAATCGAACTGTTGCTCGTGTCGGTCGCGGCGATCGTCTCCGTTCCCGCTGTCTTGAGTGTAACCGTGAAGGTGTGCTTACCGTCATCGCTCGTGGTGAACGTGTAGTTGGGCGGGAGAACCGCCGACCCATCGCTACTTGTAAAACTCACGGTTCCGGCATAACCCGCGACAATTTGGTTGCTCGCGTTCAAAGCCTCGACGGTGATGCTGAAGCTGCTCCCAGCCGTTGCGGTTGTTGGAGCGCTGATGGAGAAGTGGGTGACTGCGTTTGTTGGAGTTCCGACCAAACCAGCGACCACGAGGTTGGCAATGGGAGTGCCGCGGCCAGTAGCGAGATCATAACCGGCGGTGGCGGATTCCTTCGGCGAACCGGTACTCGATCCGCTGGTGACATCGTGGAAATCAGAACTCGGCAACGAGTAAATATCCTTCAGGAGCGTGGTGCTGGATAACGCTGCTTCCCCTTCGAGAGCCCGCCCCTGATCGGCAATGGCAATCAGTGCTGCCCACTGAGGCGCGGCATCGCTGGTTCCACCATACTGCAACCAAGGCGTACTGGAGCTGTTTCCGTAAGTCTGATAAACCGGGAAGCCAGTGTCCGGGTTCGCATCGTAGGAGACGTCGGGGTCCGTTCGCTTTGTGGTGCTTTGAGTGACAACACCTTTCTGGTACGAAGGCTGGCTCTCGTAGGCGCTGATCCCACCGCCGCTGCCCGACCAGGCTGTCTCGCTGGAGTAGCTACCCGAGGACGTCAGATTCAGAGTGGTGCCACCCACTGAGAGGACGTTTGGTGAGGTTGAAGGATACGAAGCAGGTGCCCCCGAATCACCCGATGAGTTGATGAAGACAACGCCGGGGTTTGAGGCCGGCGGCACAAAGACGCTATCGTAAGAGGTCTCGCCGGAGAACTCGCTGCCGCCCCAACTCATGGAGACGGCCACAACACCCTTTTGGGCGGCAGCATATTTGACGGCCGCGAACAGGTTGGTTTCGGAACTGTTTGTAGCCTCAACCAGAAGGATTTTTGCTCCCGGAGCAATCGCGTGAGCCCACTCGACATCCAGAGAGATTTCTCCAGCCCAGTCGGTGTTGGCGGTCGGCAGTGTGGTGCCGCCAGTCTGATTCACAACGGTAAGCGTGGGATCGGCAAGGCCGAATTCCTGGTCGAAAGCATGGAGGTCCGAGGCGATTGTCGGGTCGCTGTAGGCATCGACGATGGCGATTGTCGTTCCGGCCCCGGTGCCGGATGTGCCGTTAAACGAAATCTGATTGAAACCATAAGCCTGACGGATTTCGGAAGGTGTATAGCCGGTTGGGCCAGTCGTTCCGAGTGGGCTGACACTGCCTGTGCCTGAAAGAACGACATAATCTGGAGTGAAGACCGCAGTTGGCACATCGCGGGTTTCAAGAGCTTCAACCCGCGGCGATGGATGGCGTTGTTTCTGTTGGTATTGGCTGTAATGGGAACGAAGAACAGGGCGCGAAAGCCGTTGCGCGAACACGCGCAACCAGGAAAATGGCATCATAATCCCCAGGTGAAAGTCTTGGGTTATAGCAAATAGAGGGGGTTCGGCGTAGATACCAGTTCCCATTCCCAGTTGGAGACAAAAAATGTCTTCAACCGTGAACACTTAAACTTTGAACCAGGCAACGAGTATCAATCAGGGCCGATAAAACCTCATCGCATTTGGAGGGCGGGAACGGGCGCAAAATTGCCGAAAAATGGAAAAGCGGGCAGGGAAGGGGATTGGTTTGAAGCTGAGATGGTAGTTGAAATGCGACACTTCTCACTGGACGCGACACTCTTCCAGCGAGAAGTGTCGCATTTGCTAATAAAACAGTTCAAAGAATTGTAGCGTACCAATCGGCCCATGCGCGATCGTGATAGACGCACCAAAATTATCTCTCGCTCAAGGCATTTGAAGACAGGAGCCATCGGATGACAACCTCTCGTCGGCAGTGCCTCATCTCGTTCTTGATGATCCCAATTTGTGGAATCTTCATTTGGGTCATCACAAAAGTCGGAGCAGACGACAAACAGACCACCGAGACGACCGCTGGATGGGTCAAATACCAAATGAATCCGGTACTTGGCGGCGATCTTGGAACGTGCTTCGACATCTCCGTTCTGAAGGAGGGAGATACCTATCGCATGTGGTTTTCGTGGCGGCCTAAGAAAAGCATTGCCTTGGTTGAAAGTAAGGATGGCATCGAGTGGACCAAGCCATCGATCGTCCTTGGTCCCAACGACAAGACCGATTGGGAGAACGACCTCAACCGCCCGGTTGTCATCAAGAACGGCGACGTTTATCGGATGTGGTATACGGGTCAAGCACGCGGAAAGTCGTGGATAGGATATGCCACCAGCAAAGACGGCAAGGCGTGGCAACGGGAGAGCAACAAACCGGTTCTCGCGGCGGAAAAGCCGTGGGAGAAAGTCGCGGTGATGTGTCCGCACGTCATTTATGACGACAAGGCAACGCTATACCGCATGTGGTATTCAGGCGGTGAGCAACACGAGCCAAATGCCATCGGTTATGCGACCAGCGAGGATGGCCTGAAATGGAACAAGCATCAGGACAATCCCATCTTCAAACCCGATTCGGCTCTTGCCTGGGAAAAGGACCGAGTGACGGCCTGCCAGGTCGTACCTCAGCACGATGGGTTTCTCATGTTTTACATCGGTTTCCGGGATCAGAACCATGCTCAGATTGGCATCGCACGATCGAAGGATGGCATCGCCGACTGGAAACGTCATCCAGCGAACCCCATCATCCGTCCCGGTGAGAACAAATGGGATCACGATGCGGTCTACAAACCCTATGCGATCTACGACGGTAAGAAATGGCTCTTGTGGTACAACGGACGCAGAGGCGGCGTTGAGCAAATCGGACTCGCAATCCACGAAGGGGAAGACTTGGGCTTTTGAGAGGCCTCTGTTTATACTCAGCGTGGTTGTAACGAGACGTGGGTTTGGTATTTGGTTGATCCGCTCACTTTGAACTCGGTGCTGCCCACGCGTGCATAGGTATGCCCACAAGTTTTTGACCAGGTAAGGGAGG
>DASZJS010001003.1:0-5611 GCA_035947935.1 Gemmata sp.
GCCGAGGTCGATTTGGCCAGTAAGGGACAGGACGATCGGCATGAATGACTGGTCCGCTCCGCGGTTTAAGTTGCCGGTTCCGTCCAGGACGATTGTACAGGTCAATTCGCAGTTCGTCCGGGTCGTTTTGAAGAGTCCTCCGTGAATAAATGAATTCTGAGATTGACGGAGTTCATCGCGATTGGCATACCGCCAGCTTGGGGGAAGCACTTACTCAATATTCGAGGCGATGCGGGCGCAAGCCTGCCGGGTGTTCCATGTGGCGAATTCCCGTTCTCACCGCGAGTAGTCTATTCGCATTCATTTTTGTCGCGGGTTGCCTTTCTGTGCCCGAGAGTGCGAAGGCTCCTCTCATCGCTATCGAACAGTCGCTCGTCTTCTGGCCGGTAACTTATCCCAAAGGTGATTGGATTCTCGAACCCGGGGTCGAGGATGCTTGGTTCAAGTCAGCCGATGACACACAACTCCACGGTTGGTATGCGGAAGTGAAGCAACCGCGGGCAGTTGTTCTTTACGCCCACGGGAATGCCGGAAACATTACTGATGTGCGTCCGTACCTGCGGTTGTTTCGCGACCGACTGAACGTATCGATCCTGGTTTTCGATTATCGCGGTTATGGAAAAAGCAGTGGCAGTCCGACCGAGGTCGGGATTATCGACGACGCCCGCGCTGCCCGGCTGTGGTTGGCGAAGAGGGTTGGAATACCCGAGATTGATATCGTCCTGGTTGGGCACTCACTCGGTGGGGGTGTCGTTGTGGATCTCGCTGCGCGAGATGGAGCGAGGGGACTGGTTCTGGAGAACACGTTTACCTCGCTTCCAGATGCCGCAGTGACCCACGTTCCCCTCCGCCCATTGATGCAAATGCAGTTCGACTCGCTCACCAAGCTCCCGAATTACCGAGGCCCACTTCTTCAAACTCACGGGGATGCCGATCGAGTAATCCCGTTCGCAATCGGCTGCAAGCTCTTCGATGCCGCCAATGAACCGAAACGGTTCGTCCCTATCCACGGCGGCGACCACAACGATCCGCCCTCACCGGATTACGTGAAGGCGCTCGACCGCTTTCTCGATTCTTTGCCTGTCAGAATTGCAGATTAGTGTTCAGGCTTCGCCAGCGTTCAGTTTTCAGTTAAATCCTTCAGACGCCGCAAACGAAGTTTCAATGTCTTCGCTGAACACTGAAAACTGAAAACTGAAAACTGGTGAAGCCTGAACACTGTGTCAAGTCTGGTAATTTGCCCGGGCCTCAATAATGTGAGAAAATGGTCGAGTAGGCTGCCCGAGGAGAACGCCTGCCATGCCGACGGTCCTGGACTGGAGCCCGACCGTCGATCCATCCGAACTCGTTCGCGTCACCCGCGAAGCGATCGCCGCTGGATCGCCGGTAGTGCTACCCGGTGATTGCGGTTATGTCGCCCTGGTGAATCCCGCGGCAACAACCGCGGCGACCCAACTGGGTGCGCTGGCCGGTGCCAGAACTGCCCTACCCGCGGTGCTGGCGTGGGGACCGGATGATCCGGCCGGGCTCGGGTTAACGCTTCCTGTGGGAGCATCTCGGTTGTTGTCGAGGGGTTGGCCTGCTCCGCTAGTTATCGGTGTCCCTGGTCAGCCGGATTGGCCGACCGACTGGTCAGCAGCGGTTCGCGACAGAATTTGGGCAGGCAGGACGATCCGTTTCCGTTGTCCGGAACACCCGCTGTTCGACGCCATCGCTCCTGCGCTCGAACTGCCCGCGCTGGTTGTGGATACGTTCCTTTCGACTGCCGAGGAGGCGCTCGACTTACTCGATGACTCAACGGCAGTTGCCGTATCAGCAGGCGAAATGCCGACACACGAGAAGCCGACAATCGTAACGGTAACGGGTTCGGGACGCGACATTGGCTGGAAGGTTGCGGAACCGGGATTGCTCCCAACGGATGAGGTTGAAAAGTTGGCATCCCGAATCATTCTGTTCGTGTGTACGGGAAATACGTGCCGGAGTCCGATGGCGGAGGGGCTGGCGAAGAAGTTACTGGCGGATCGACTGAGGTGTGGGGTCAACGATCTCCCGACCCGTGGTTTCTGGGTCGTTTCGGCTGGTGTATCGGCATCGAATGGCAGTCCTGCTGCGGCCGAGTCGATCGCGGTTGCTGCTGAACTGGGGAGCGATCTGGGCGAACACGAAAGCCGCCCCGTGAATCCCCAGTTGCTCGCAGCCGCGGACGATGTAGTTGCCATGACCAAGAGTCATGCCCAGACCCTGGCTGCCCGTTATCCCGGACTTGGGCCAGTTCCGACATTGCTATGCGGACACGAAGACCTGGATGACCCCATCGGTGCCGGACTTGGGGTCTATCGCGAGTGCGCCCAGACGATTTTGCTACATCTGGAGAGGTTCCTTCCCGTGTGGGTGGGGTCATGAAGATTGCTGTCGGTAACGACCACCGCGGGGTTGCGGTCAAACTGCGGTTGGTCGGCCTTTTGAACGAACTGAGACATGAGATAAACGACCTGGGGGCGAACAGCCAGGCCAGCGTCGATTATCCCGATTTCGCGATACCAGTGGCCGAAGCCGTCAGCAGTGGAAAGGCTGACAGGGGTATCCTAATCTGCGCGACGGGGCACGGGATGTGTATCGCTGCAAACAAAGTGGCAGGGGTTCGCGCTGCGAACTGCCGCGATGTGATCGATGCCGAACTGAGCCGGCGACACAACGATGCCAACATCATGTGCCTCTCTGCCGATCTGATCGGCGAGGAACAGATTGAGAAGATGGTCCGAACGTGGCTGACAACGGACTTCGAGGGTGGACGACACGCTCGACGCACCGAAAAAATAACCAGTTACGAGAAAGAACATGAGCCTTTGAAGGATGAGGGATGAAGGAAGATAAGAAAAGCCTCTCTTCTGTCTTCATTCATTCGAGTCCCTTCTTACTCGATTCATCAAGTCGATTACGTTCGGATATTGTCCGTTCTCGTTGCCCATGATTCCGCTTGCCGATACACACGTTCATTTGCTCGCGGGGCTCGATGATGGGCCATCGTGTCCTGAAGTCGCGCTAGCGATGTGCCGCATGTTGGTCAGTGAAGGGGTCCGATATGCAACTGCTCTAGCCCACCAGAACGAAGGTTACCCGGATAATACTCCCGATCGACTTCATGCTGCTTCATCGCTACTGATGTCGGAACTCACAGCGAACAACATTCCATTGTCGGTCTACACCACCGGCGAAGTGATGCTCTCCCCAACCACGTTTGAGGACTGGCAGGCAGGTAAACTCCTCACGGTGGGCGATCGTGGGAAATGGCTACTTGTGGAGATGCCACACGGGGAGTGCCTCAACATTCTGCCCATTGCAGATGCATTTCGTCCGTTTGGCATCCAGCTCATCATCGCTCACGCAGAGCGTTACCCGGAACTGCTCGACGATCCCGCGCTCACCGCTCAATGGATTGCCGCGGGGTGTTTGATCCAGGTCACGGCTCACACCCTCGCGGAGCCGTGGGACGCGGCGATGGAGAAAGCGCTGAAACGATGGGCAACCGGTGGCTTTATCCACCTGCTTGGTTCGGACGGTCACGGAATTGACCGGCGGCTACCCGTGTTGGCTGGGGGGTTTGATCGGCTGATGAAATGGGTTGGTCGAACCGCAGCCGAGCGGATCGGCAGCGAGTGGGGATTGGCCATCTTCCAGGGTTTGCCAGTGGAAGTTCCAGTACCAATCCCACCGACCCGATCGTGGTTCACGCGGCTTTTTGGGGGATGAGGGGACGATAGCTTGCAATAGAGCGGAAAGCGGGTGTACAATGGGTACACAACCAAAAAGGTGCATTATGCCGAAAAGGCGTTCAACGCCTGCTGGCAAGGAAACCAGACTGAGCATCCGCGTCGATCCCGCACGGAAAGCGGTCATCGCTCGGGCTGCCAAGCAGCATGGTGACACCCTCAGCGACTTCGTTCTCGAAAACGCTTACCAGATGGCTACGGAACTACTGGCTGACGAAGGAGCCATTTCGCTCAACAAGAAGCAGCTTACTCATATCTTTGAAACCCTGGATCATCCGCCTGCCAAGAGCATCGCGGCCATTCGCAAGCTTCTGACCGAACGGTCGGTCCTGGATGGCTGAATCCCTTTTCACTCCACTCGGCCCCTTGGACGGTGGCCACGACCGAACCGTTTTCGATTGCGGCGTACCCGCGCTCAATCTCTATCTGCGCAACTATGCCTTGCAAAACCAAAAGCGTGAGATGGTTCGCAACTACGTTACGACCCACAAGGACACCAAGGTTATCGTGGCGTATTATTCGCTCGTTTACGCCGCGCTCGATCAGAAACTGCTTCCGGCAAAACTCACGAAGGGCTTGGGCAAGTATGACATTCCGATCATGCTGCTTGCCCGTCTGGCCGTCGATCATCGCGAGCAGGGAAAAGGTTTGGGGAAAGCTCTCCTTAAGGACGCGATCCTGCGAACGATGCAGGCAGCCGAGATTGCTGGTCTGAAATTTCTTCTCATCCATGCCAAGGACGAATCCGCAGCCAACTTCTATCGCAAGCACGGTTTCGAGCCGGTGATAAACGATCCATTGAAGCTTTTCCTGCCGGTGCCGCTGTCGCCTTGATACTGATGCGTTCCACATTCCATCAAGCCGCAGCAGGTGTGGCAGGCGGTGGGCCGACAATGTGAGTCAAAATCCCGAGGAGCATTTCCGGTTGGCTGTGGTAATACTCTCGCAAGTCGAACGATAGCGTTGTGTCGCTGAACTGTTGTTGAATGAAGATCCTGGTAATTTGATCTAACACTTGCGTATATCGCATGCCCGTTCGCTGGACGCTAAAAAGTGTTATGAGGGTTAACAATGCAATGCGGCAACGCCTTTTGAAGTTCCTTAACACCAGCATCCGTCACCTTCCCACCAAGGTACAAATAGCGCAGATATTTTAGTCCCGCCAGCTCTTTCAGCCCCGCATCCGTTACCGTAGTGCTGCCAAGATGCAGCGAATGCAGTTTTTGGAATCCAACCAATTCTTTCATCCCCACGTCCGACACTTGGGTAATACCAAGGTCCAGCAGTTGTAGATTCTTGAGTTGCGCCAGTTCCTTCAGCCCCGCATCCGTTACTTTGGTGGAACCAAGGTAAAGCGATCGCAGGCTGTGGATTGTGCCCAGTGCTTTCAACCCCTCATCTGTTACTGGGGTCTCTCGAAGATCCAGGTAGTGCAGGTTTTTGAGGCCAGCCAATTCCTTCAGACCCTCACACGTTACTTTGGTATGCTTGAGGTCCAACCAGTGTAGCTTGTTGAGCCCAGCTAGTTCCTTGAGCCCCCCATCCGTCACTTGGTTCTGGTCGAGGCGTAGCCATCGCAAATTCGTCAGGCCGCCCATTTCCTTGAGCCCCACATCCGTCACCGCAGTCTGACCGATATCCAACCCGCGTAGGTTTTTCATGCCACTGATCTTCAGGTTTGTATCTGTCACAAAGTTGCGACTAAGGCTCAGCGATTGCAGTGTCTGTATAGCAGCCAGCTCATTCATACCTGCGCCTGTCACTTTGGGACAGGCAATGGATAGCCATTGCAAATTTCGGACTCTGGTTAGTTCCTTCAATCCCCGGTCCGTCACCTCACC
>DASZJS010001004.1:0-4791 GCA_035947935.1 Gemmata sp.
AGGTAAGTGGTACAAGCCTTCATACGACTTGGTTCCCAGTTGCAAGTTCCAAGGCAAAGCCCCAAGCGGGTTTGAACTTGGAAGCTGAAACGTGGAATTTGGACCTCAACACCTTCATTGCGCAGCCGCTTTGCTGCATCACCGGAGCCGCACCAGATGCTCGACATCGTGCTGAACAGTCATTCGACACAAACCTGCAACGGCACCACCCGCCGGGACTTTCTCCGGGTCGGGTCGCTAGGCCTGGCTGGGCTATCGCTGCCGGCACTGCTGCGAACGGAGGCACGAGCAGCGAACGCGACCAAGGGCGGAGCCAAGGGAACCGGGAGCCGGGCAAAGTCGGTTGTGCTGGTGTATCTGGGAGGCGGGATCTCGCATCACGACAGTTTCGACCTGAAGCCCGAAGCTCCCGACGACATCCGCGGCAAATACACTTCGATCAGCACAGTCGTCCCTGGGCTCAAGGTGGGTGAGAAACTGCCGCTCATGGCAAAGGTGATGGATCGACTCACGCTGGTCCGTTCGGGCGCACACAACAACGACCACCACGAGACAGCAACCAACTGGGTGTTATCCGGTCGATTCGGTACACCGTTCGGCGACTATCCCGCGGTTGGCGCGGTGGTCGCACATGAAACCGGGTTTACTGGAACCGTTCCGCCCTACGTCGCGGTTCCCCGGAATCCCTCCTTCACCTGGGAACTCGGGAAGTCTGCCTTTCTCGGTGGGCGGTACGAATCGTTCAAGGCCGGCGATCCGAACCAGGCCGACTACCGCGTGCAAGACCTCCAACCGACCGGTGGCGTGACCCCGAAGCAAGCCGAGCGCCGGGAGACCTTGCTCCAGGCAGTGGATGGCCTCGCCAAGCGAGTCGAGGGGAACGATCAGATCGCCACCTACGATGAGTTCCATGCCCGGGCCAGGGAGATGGTTCTTTCGAGCGAAGCCCGGCGAGCGTTTGCCATCGATCAGGAGTCGGAAAAGCTGCGCGACCGATACGGTCGCAACACGGCCGGTCAGTCGATGCTTTTGGCTCGTCGGCTCATCGAGTCCGGTGTCCGGTTCGTGACTGTGAATTACGGCGGTTGGGACCACCACGCCAAGATATTCGAGAGCCTCGACAAGAAACTGCCCGAGTTCGACCGGGCGGTGTCTGCCCTCGTCGAAGACATGGACCTCCGCGGCGTTCTGAACGATACGCTCCTCGTGGTGATGGGCGAATTTGGACGAACGCCCAAGCTCAACAAGGATGGGGGACGCGATCACTGGGGACAAGCTGGGTCGTTGCTGTTTGCCGGTGCTGGTGTGAAGCGGGGATTTGTTCTCGGTAAGACGGACAAGCAGGGAGCGTTCACCACCCAGCGGCCAGTAAGCCCAGCGGATGTGGCATACACGATTCTCGACTCTCTGGGGATCGATCCCCGCAAGCAACTCCGCGCTCCCGATGGCCGCCCCATCGAGATTCTCGATCAAGGCGAGACCGTGAAGGAATTGTTTGAGTGAAGATAACGCTAACACAGCGGGATCGGGATGACGTGATCCGGTGGTGTCGCTTCGCTCAACCACCGGCTAATTGCTGCGACCCTTCCAGGGTCGGTACCGCAAGTCGCTGCAACCTCACCCTAGTCCTTCTTTGTGATCTCCATGCTTCGACCCCTCCTCATCCTGCTTGGCGCGATTGCTCTCGTGGCCCCTTCCACTTCTCAAGACAAGAAGAAATCCGACAAGAAAGACCCGCCCGGGTTGCTGCTTTACGCGATCCCACTTGTTGCAAAGACCGGTGAAAAGCAGAAGATCACCCTGCGAGGGAAGGGACTCGCATCGGTCAAGGAAATCAAGGTTGTCGGAGTCGATGATGCCAAGGTCAAAATTCTCGGTGGGAAAGCGGTCGGTGTGCCGAACAACTATCCAGGCGAGCGCGTGGGCGATTCGGAGGTGGAACTCGAACTGGAATTGCCCAAGGGAGCAAAAGCGGGTGAGGTGAAACTCGTTGCGATTGGTCCGGGTGGGGAATCACCTTCGTACACGCTCCTCCTTAGGGATGAGTTGCCAGCGGTTGCCGAGAAGGAGCCAAACGATGGATTCGATCAGGCCCAAATGATCGCGATCCCGTGTGCGGTTGAGGGAACAATCAAGAGTGAGCGGGATGTCGATGTGTTCAAATTCGAGGGGAAGAAGGGGGACAAGCTCCGGATCGAGATGCAAGCAGCCCGCTATGGATCGCCTGTGGATGGCATTCTCACGCTTTACGATGTTGACCGCCGTGTGGTCGATTCAGCCAATGATACTGCCGGAATCCCAGACCCGATCTTGAATGTGACGCTACCCAAAGATGGTACGTACTACCTCAGCGTGATCGATGCCAACGACCTGGGCGGAATAAACTTTGGCTACCGTCTGATTGTCCGTCCGCAGAAGTGATTTTGGGACAAGCACGATTCACGGAAAATGCACAGCAATCCAATCGCGATACGATCTCGCACCGGGATTGAATGATTTGTTAATATGTCCTGACCTGCCGAAGGCTCCTTTTCTCCCGCTTCGGCAACTGTGCAGCGAGGTTGCCGGTGCGGGTTTTCTACAACAACGCGGGTGGGTTCCAGAGCATCGGGTATGCCCCGGATGGGCGCGTGTTGACGCTCGATAACCGTGCCCGACTAGCGAGTTGGGATATCAACTCTCCCCGTCCTGAGAGAATCCGCACAGAAGCTTCCACATGTGCCTCGGCAACACTCAAAGGGTTCCGCTCGGCTCGGGGGCAGGTCGGGATCCTGATTCATTTTGATAATGGGACACCCGCAGAGCTCCTGAGATTCGACCTCGCGACCCGGTGGGAACTAATCCCCTGGTCCAACCCGGATAGCGACCGCATCGTGGAAGTCTCTGAGGATGGCACTTTGGTCCTGGTGAATGAAGAGGGAGGACTCCGTTGGCGGTTGTGGGAACTGGAGACGAACAAACCACTCAAGGAATACTTTGACCTGCCAAACTGGTCGCCACCAGGGTTCCAATACAACCCGGTGCTTGCACCGGACAACCGCGCGTTTGGCATGACAGTGATAACCGATAAGCGGTTGCTGCTGTGGCATCGTGGGAATCCGAAACCTCAACAACTGATCCGACCGGGACGTGCCCAACACCGGCGGGGTACGCACTATCACTTCCTGGCCTTTTCCTCTGACTCCCGCTTTTTGGTGGGGGCCCAGCTTGCTCAAAACGGTTTAGTCACTGTCTGGGATTTGCCGGATGGGACTGTTCGCTGGTCGCTCCCACAGGAGAAATTCGTTTGGGCTCTGGCCGTTCATCCTTCCGGGAAGATCGTGGCGGTGGCGACTGATGGCGGATCGGCTGGTCATGTGGTTCGGTTTTTGGATACGGCCACAGGAGATGAAATCACCCGGTTCAAATGGAACGCCAGTCGTATTCGATGCCTGGCGTTCAGTCCGGACGGGTTAACCTGTGCTGCTGGGTGCAGCGATCGCCGCCTGGTTGTCTGGGATGTGGATTTGTAACAGCCAGAGACGCCGGTGGGAGTCGAACCCACGGATCAGTGCTTTGCAGGCAAGAATACCGCCGCCGAAATAATGGCAGTTTCTGCGGCGATTTCCAAGTGAATCTGGCAGTCCCCAGTTAGTTAGGTGATTGAATTTATCTTACATTCAAGCCGGTTAAACTCAGAATGTTCCCACAAAGCAACCTGCGTCTCATTCGTCAATGTGAGCGAATTTCTTCGGGTTGAAGTCCACCCACACAACTCTTTTCTCCTTTCCATCGAGAGTTGTTATCAGAGTGACCGTGAGCATGTCCTCGTGCTTGATCCACGGAGCCTTAGCAGTAAATCGCGAACATTTCCCGTCCGAATCGTCTTTTCGTTCGTTTTTCTCGGCTGGTTCAAACTCCAGGGTATGTGTCTTGTCGTCTCCGGATCGGGTCGCTTTGGCGATGAGCTTGGTAAGCGGCAATGGGACCGGCTTTGGCTCTTTGTCCTGAGTCTCGAAAACGATATCCAGTTCATTTCCTTCCTTCTTTGAGAGGTGAGCCGTTAACCCTGCGTGGTATGAACCGAAATCCTCAATCATCATTTTGTTCTGCTCGTGGTTATGGCCGTGCGCGTGTTCGTCCTGCTTGTTCTCGGAGGCAGTCGGCTTACTTTCTTTACTGCACCCGACAACGAAAACCGTGAGTGTGGATAAGAGGCAGGATAAGATGCGAACCATTGTGAATATCCTCAAGTATATTTGGTTGTTCGATCCGAGATCCCATAGCCAATCGCAGTTGGGGCAACAGAGGGTCAATTCCCATCAGTAAGCTGCCCGACACTTGTGATACGCTTCCTCGATCTTTGGGAGCATCGTCTTCGCTCCGTCCACATCACCAGTCAAGAGAGCGTCTCGCAGTTCCTCCAACCGTTCGCGCAAATCCTCCGTGGCCGCACCGGCTTCAGCGTCCATGTGCCCAGAACGAATGAACACTCCAACCTGGAGTTTCCTGGTGAGGAGATCCCAGCGATGAATCTGCCGAACTGCCTCTTCCTTGTTCCCCACCCGGATTGCGACGATCGCCCCGGTGCGAACCTGGACAATCTCGTCAAATGCTTTATCGGGTGGAGGATAGTAGACGTATAGGGCCACCACACTGAAGACCACTAACCCGAGAAGTGCAATTATCCCCAGCACCGATCCTGGGATGCTTCGGTTTAACATCGACTTTGGCCGCAATGACGGAGTTGGTGCTGAAGTCAGCCACCTCTCCAACCGACCGGTGGAATCGAACGACACAAGCCCACCCATC